>CAMYMX010000014.1 GCA_947259605.1 uncultured Polyangiaceae bacterium
TCGACTCGAGGGTCTCGAGCAATCGAAACCCATGCGCCGCGCTCGAGGTCACGTGTAAGAGATCCACGAACGCGTCGATTCGCGACTCGCCAAGCTCGGGCGGCTGACCCGGTTGGCCGAGGGCATCCCAGTACGCCTGGATCCCCTTCAGAAACGGCTGTTGAGACATAGGCAGCGGAAACTAGCCCAATTTCGGAAAGGTGAAAGCCCGCCGTCCACTTGAAACACGTTCTATTTTTGCCTAGACCCCGAGAACGATGCCGATTGATGAGGATGCTTTCAAAGAGGCGCTTCGCGGCTGGGCCAGCGGGGTGACCATCGTGACCGCGCGGAGCGGCGACCAGGTGCACGGAATGACTGTGTCCGCCTTCTCCAGCGTTTCCGCCGATCCCCCCCTGGTTCTGGTCTGCGCGAACCGAGCCTCGACCACCCACGGCGTCATCGAAGAGGGCGGCGTGTTTGCGGTCAATATCTTGGCCTCGCACCAGCAGGATGTGTCGAACATTTTCGCTTCGTCGGAGAACGAGGATTCTCGTTTGCAACGGGTCAGCTGGACTGAGGGGACCACGGGGGCGCCGCTGATCGACGAAGCGGTCGTGTCGCTCGAGTGCAACGTGACCAGCTCGCACCGCGAGGGGAGCCACACGATCTATGTCGGCCGGGTCGAAGCGGCTCACTCGACCCACGGCAAGCCGCTGCTCTACTACAACGGCGCTTACCGGTCCCTGCACTGCGGTGACTAGTCCCCGGTGAACTGGCGCCAGAGCGTCTCCAAGGTGGTTTCGAGCATTCCTGCCTTGGTCGCGTTGTACGGGGTGAAGTTCATCAAGCGAACGTAGTCGACGCGCGCGTTCGACCCTTCTCCGTTGATGTCTAGGACGTTGAGGCAGCCGGGGTCCTGCTCGATGCGGCGAAAGATCTCAGGACCGGCGCCCAATGCCTGAGCTAGGATCGTCCGGTTCACGACGCCGTGGCAAGCAACGAAGGCGCAGGTCCAATCGCTGCGGCTGACCAAGCCCGCCCACGCGGCGGCGACTCGGTCCCATAGCGCTGCATAAGACTCGCCCGTGAGAAACCGGGCATCCGGATCTTGGGCGTTGTCGAACGCGCGGGTGAAGAGCGTTTCCATGTCCTCGAAGTTGTCGATATCTTCAAAACTGCCCGTTTTCGCTTCCGAAAGGCCTTCGATGACGCCGATGGGGAGGCTTCGCGAGCCGAGCGCGAGACGAGCGGTCTGCTGTGTGCGCCGAAGCCCGGTGCAAACTGCGAGGTCGATCGGGGCCTCGACCAGAAGCTGCCCCAGTGCTTTGGCCTGGGCGACCCCCGCTTCGTTGAGAGCGGGATCGTGGTCGCCCGGTTCTTGGCCCGGTTCGAAATAGGAGACCTCTCCGTGCCTCGCCAAATATACCCTGCGTCGGTTGTTCACTGCGCCGTAGCATAGCAGCGTGTGCCGGACGGCGCTTCGGCTGCTATGGTCCGTCGCATGTCTCAGATGAAGTGGGCTCTGCTCATCGTCGCCGCCACGGCCGTCGTCGGTTGCACCAAGAAAGAAACCCCCCCTCCGGCTGCGGAAGAAGCGCCGGCCGTCGAGAAGGAAAAGCCGGCCATGGTTGCCGTGGAGCCAATCCTACCGCTCCCGAGCTCGGTCGACGTCAACATGGACAAGGTGTTGCTCGGTAGGAGTCTCTATCACGACACGATTCTTTCGGGAGACGGGACGGTCGCCTGCGTCACATGCCATTCGCTCGACCATGGCGGCGCGGAGCCACGCAAAACATCCACCGGTATTGCCGGCCAAATCGGGCCGATCAACTCACCGACCGTCTTGAACTCAGGATACAACTTCGTTCAGTTCTGGGATGGGCGCGCGAAGGATTTGCAGGAGCAGGCCGCCGGCCCGGTCGTCAACCCGATTGAAATGGGCGCCAACTGGGATGAGGTCGTCGGGCGCCTGAAGAAGAACAAAGGGTACGCGTCGGATTTTGCGAAGCTCTATGAAGACGGCGTCACCCAGGCCAATACGACCGACGCGATCGCGGAGTACGAGAAGTCGCTGATCACGCCGTCGCGCTTCGACAAGTTTTTGCTCGGTGACGAGAACGCAATTACCGACGCGGAGAAGCGAGGGTACGCGACCTTCAAAGAGGTTGGCTGCACCGCTTGTCACACGGGCATCAACGTCGGGGGGACGATGTTCCAGAAGATGGGCTTGGTGAAAGACTACTTTGCCGGGCGTGGAACGCCGCTGACCGATGCAGACTTGGGCCGCTTCAACGTCAGCAAGAATCCAGCCGAGAAGCACTTCTTCAAGGTGCCAAGCCTTCGAAACATCGAGCTCACGCCGCCGTATCTACACGACGGCTCACAGTCGACGCTCGAGGGCACGGTGAAGATCATGGGCACCTACCAGCTCGGCAGAGACCTGACCGAAGCCCAAGTCAACAGCATCGTGACCTTCCTCAAGAGCCTGACCGGTGAGCTGCCCGCCCACGCGAAGCCCGGAGGCTAATCACGACACGCCACCTGGAGGCTCGGGCCGACCGCTCAGCCCACGACTTGAAGACGAACACTCTCCGGATCGGGTTCCGCACGCGGAGCGGGGGCGGGTATGTGCTCGTGGCTGGTCGGAATTTCCGCGTCAGCGACTTCGTCGGATTTGGGAACTGCGCGTCGCATCAGGTTGTGCCAGGCCTCTTTGGGCGCCGGGAGCTTCTCTTTGAGCTCGACGTAGATGAGGCGACCGAGCGATGGCAGGTAGGGAGCCATCTTGCCGAAGGTCTGCCTTGCGTGCGGCAAGTCCTTGGTGACGAAGGACCTGCTACGGGCCGCGGCGCGCCGCGCGTGAACCTTGGCTCTGCCGATGGGGCCTTTTCCGACGAGCGGACCGATCTGGTGGATGATGTCGGCGCTCGTCCCGGCAACGACGTGCGGAGCCTTGTAGAACGGCTTCGCGTACCGGCTGCCCTTCAAGAACTCGCGCGCCTCCTCCTCGGTGATGCCGTACTTGTCGAGGGCGGCCTGGTGCTCTTGACGGGCGCGCTCTCGTGCCTTGAACATGTACATCTGCACGCGTGAGTAGAAATTTACCGCGCCGTCTCCGCTGGTCTCGACCGGACAATAAATCGCGTCGGGATGAAGTTCGGTGATGACAGTTTGAATGCCATCGGAGACGCCGGAGCTAGGCATGCAACCAAACGGCTTCACGCTGAGTGTCATGTTCGCCTTTTGCTTGGCGACGTTGAGGACGAGCTTGGCGACCTCCATGTGACCCTCGCCGCCTCGAAGCTCGTTGTTGTAGAAGCTGTGGCCGACCTTGGCGATTTCGTCCATGTCGGGAAGCTTGTTGCCCTTGAGGCCGGCGGCTGCACTGAAGGTTGCGAAGGTTGCGCGCAACGCGAGCTCGCCCAGCCAGACCCCCGCCATCTTGTAACCGACGTCCGAGCCCTCGAGGCCGTAGTACGACTCGTCGGTGCCACGGAGCGTCATGCGCCGCTCGGTGTCGTGCCGCATCTCCCACAAGGTGTAGAGCAGCCAGTTGACCAGGGTCTGAATGTCGTTTTCGCCGCCTTCAGACTCGACGAATCGCTGGAGGTGGTAGTTCCCGTCTCCCTCGGTCGTCATCGCCCAGAACTCTCCGATGATGGCGACCTTGGGCTTGGCGCGGAGACGATCGACTTCGACCGCCGCGAGTTGCTTTCGGCCGCGCCGCAGAGCGCGAAGGACACTGCCGTTCTGCTCGAGTGCTTCGCAAACCTCTCCTTTCACCTGGGCCATGGCGAGATCGGTGGCGCCCTCGACGACCTCGTAGGGGCGAATGCGGTAGCTCAGCAGGTTGAGCACATCACCGGCGAACAGGCCGCGGGCAAGCGCCATGAAAAACCTTGGATTGAGCGCGAGGCCGACCTCTTCGCCGGTGGCTTGCTTGAAGCCGGACTGCTGCTGAAAGAGCACGACACGGAAGCCATCGAAGCCAGCGTCGCGGAGCGCCTTACGATACTCGGTGACGTACATGCCGAACCGGCACGGGCCGCAGGCGCCGGCGGTCAAAAAGATGTATTGATCGATGATCTCTTGGGGCGACATCCCCTCTTCGTCGCGCAGGCGCGTGAGCTCTTTGACTAGGTTTCCGACGGTGAAGTAGGTGGGATTGCACTGCGCCTTGTTGCCAAACTCTTTGCCGTACCGGAGTGACGCCACATCCGCGCACTCCATCGAGCGGGTATTGTAGCCAATGCCCTTGAGCGCCGAGGCAACGAAATCGTCGTGGGCCATCGTGAGGCCGCCGTTGAGAATGGTGACCGTTGCGCGCTCTTTGGCCGAGAAGAAGGGATCGACCATCGAGTCGGTCCACTGCTCTCGATTGTGATCGAGCCCTAGCCGTGCCCGCTCTTCGGCTTCGAATGCGGCGAGCTCTTTGTCGATGTCGACTTCAAAACCATCAGCCATGACTAACCCTTTCACACCCGGACGACGCTACCGTCCTTGGTCTTCTTCCCGAGGCGAACCAAATTTTCCGACACCTCATCCGACAAAGTCGCGTCCTCCCCGGACTTCGTCGCGTCGATCCGATATCGGTTGATTTTCTTTGCAAGCTCCTGGATTTCACGTTCAAGCCCGAGGTCTGCTCGCCGGTTCTTGGCAAGCTGATCGTGTTTCATGCGCAAGAGCTCGAGACGCTTCTCGTCGATGCGACGCTTCAGCTCTTCTCTTCGTGAGGCGAGGTCTTCGAGGTGCTCCTCGCGAAGCTTGAGCGAGTGCGCATAGGTCTTGACACGAATCTTGATCGAGCCACCGGGCTTGTTGGCGTCGATGTCATGAAGCGACGACGACGGAACGCCGCTCTTGGCAACGATGCTATCGATGATGCCGTAGGTGGGCGCGTCATGGCCGCATTTGAAGCTGCTGAGATCGAGAATCGCCACGTTGGGATGCCGCGATGCGAACTTGGCGGCCCAGACCTTTTGCGCCGAGTTGGACGAATAGTTTTCCGGCCAGACGTCGTTGACGCTCAAGACATCTTCGCCCTCGTGGTAGAAGCGCCGCAGCCATTCACGGTCTTTGGGGATGGAGCGAATGCTGAGGATCGGGTAGCCGAGAATCTGAAACTCGTCCGGGATGCCATGGTGGAGACCCGGGTCGTTGTGGTAGGGGCGACTCAGTACGAGAATCGCGATCTTGTTGTCGTACTCCACCTGGTCGAGGATCGCTTTGCCCTTGTCCTGGATGTCTTGGTCAAATCGGTCGAGCGCCAATAGACCCTGCTCTGTGGCAAAGTCGCTTTCGTCTTCGGTCATGCCGAGAACATCTCCAAACGCGTCGAACATGTCGCGCTTGAGAAGTGTAGGCTCGGCAAAGCTGAACGCCGGCGCGAGATACTCGATGCCGCGGTTCGTGAAGTAGTCCTGTTCCTTCGTGAACGCAGCCTTCATGACGTCCGGGGTCCCGGCGACGATGGGACAGCTCGTATAGTCGACCGCATCCGTCACGAACGACGGGACGTGTGTGAGAATGGGGAAGAAGATCGCATCGAAGGGCGACTGCTCGTGTTTATGGAACAGAAGCTGGTGAAAGTGCGCCTGCGCGACCTTGGATGGATAGCAGGGGTCGACCGAGCCGTACTTGCCGCCTTCGGCAAACATCTCTTCGGAGCTCGGGTCGCTGAAGACGATGTTCTTGGGCCGTATGCCGAGCACTTCGAAATAGGTCCGGAAAAAAGGCGCAGTCGAGTACATGTTGAGCACGCGCGGGATGCCGACGCGCCACTTTGCTCTCTTCTCGGCGGCTTGGGTCGAGGAACGCTGGAAGGTGCGCATGTACTTGCTGCGCTCGATGGAGCCGAAGAACTTACGCTCGACTTTGACGTCCTCGATAGACGTCCCGGCTTCCGGCATCGGCTGAACTCCAGCGACACGCTTAAACGCCTTTAGGCCCTCGTAGTTCACGAGGTTCGGAAACTCCTTCATCACCTTTCGGCGTTCTTTGACGATGTTCTCCATCGCCCCTTTGGATTCGACCATCCCCTTTTCACAAGAGAAGCCGCTGATGTATCGGCTGGTCGTCCCATCGGGGCGGAATGCATCGATGAACGTGCGAGAGCAGTTGTTGGCACAGAAGTGACAGGTCGTGGTCTCGTCGTTGGTCGTTTTATACTCGAGGTCGATCGCCGCATCCAAACCGATGAACGTAGTCTTCCCTCGTCGCTTGACGACACGCAGAGTTTCCATGGCGGCACCGATGGCGCCGGCCTCGCCACTGTGAGGGTGCACGTAGACTTCGGCGTTTGGCACACGCTCCTTGATGTAATCCACCTGGGCTTTGACCGCGGCCATGTTGTACTGCGTGCCGCCCTGGAGCACGAACTTCCGCCCGAGCGCAGCCATGCGCGGGACGCCAACCACGTATTGCCAGACGTTCTTCGGGAGAACCTGCGCTAGACCGGCAAGGAGCTCTTCTTTGCTGAAGCCTTCTTTTTGGAAGTTGACCCGATCGGTGTCGAGGAAAACCGCGCAGCCGTAGCTAAACTTGGGCGCTAGGTCGGCTTGGAATGCGTTCTCGGCGTACTCGGTGACGGGCAGGCCGAACTGATCGGCCATCGCCTGCAAGAGCATGCCATTGCCCGCTGAACATTGATTGGAGAGCTTGAAGGTCTTGATGTCGCCGTTCTCCATGAACAGGACCTTGATGTCCTGGCCGCCGATGTCGCAAATCACGTCGACGTCGCCAAAATAATGCGTGGCGCTCATCATGTGCGCCACGGTTTCGACGATGTTCACGTCGGCGCAGACGCACTCTTCGAGGACGTCGGCGGCATAACCAGTTGCGCCGAAACCGAGCACTTCGAGCTCGATGCCCCTGGCCTGCATTCGGCCGCGAAGCTCGCCCAGGAGCTCCTTGCTGTCCTGAATGGGGTTGCCCTTGGAGAGGGTGTACGCCTTCATCAGCACTTCGCCCTCTTCGCTCAGGAGCACGGCTTTGGAGGAAGTGCTTCCACCATCGAGGCCGATGACGACGCGCACGGTTTTGCTCTCGAGCTCTGGCTCGATGAACATCGGCACGTGGTAGGCCCCGAGGAACTGCTCGAGCTCTTGCTCATCACGCGCCAGCGGCGGCCCGGCGCTTTCACCGAGGCGCTCCTTACGACCCTCGGTGATGTAGCGGCGGAGGCCGTCGAGGCTCTCGTAGACGCCCACGCGTGCGGGCTCGTGCATGCCGTATATGACCGCACCGTACGCTGCGTAGAGCGCGGCGTTCTCGGGCACCGGAATCAGCTCTTCGATCGGCACGTCTTTCGGGTAGTCGTAACCACGCTCGTCCCAGGTCTCCGGAATGCGCTTTCGCCAGCACTCTTGGAGGAATGGGAGGAACGTGTTCGGCCCGCCGAGGAGCAACACCTTGTGCCGGAGGGTGTTGCCACGCGTGAGGACCGACAGATTCTGCATGACGATCGCATCGGCGAGTGAGCACATGATTTCGTCGGAGGGAATGCCCGTCTTGACGAGGTTGACGATGTCGGTTTCGGCAAAGACTCCGCACTTGGCCGCAACGTGGTGCAGATGCGCGTCATCGAAGTGGAGGTTCAATGTCTCCTCGGACGGCATACCGACTTTGATCATGCACTTGTCGATGGTGGCCCCGGTGCCCGAAGCGCACTTGTCGTTCATCGAGGCGATTGCGGACTTGTCGCCGGTCTGCTTGTTCTCTTTGAAGACGATGATTTTCGCATCTTGGCCACCGAGCTCGACGACGGAGCCTGCATCGGGGTGCAGCGTCTCGACCGCCAGCGTGACCGAGTTCACTTCTTGAACGAACTTCGCGCCGAGCGGGCCCTCGAGCGGCTTGGCGCCCGACCCAGTGATGAACGCGCGGACGTCGTCGCAGCCTAGCTCCGCGAGCACCTGCCCAATGCGCACCATGAAGTCGAGGACACACTCCGCCTGCTTGGTGTGGTGACGCTGGTAGTCACTCCACACGATGTCCTTGGTTTCCGGATCGACCACGACCGCTTTCACGGTGGTGGACCCGACGTCCAATCCAATTATGGCTTGCTGCATCAGAACGGCTGCGCCCTTCCCTCGTCAGGTGGCAGAGGTAAACACAAGGTTCCTCGAAAGTCACGCGGATTGGCTTGCAAATCGCGTACGTCGACGTCACACCTCGAACGCCAGCCAGCGGGAACGTGTGGCTCGGTCCGGAGGGTTCGATGAGCAAGGTGTTGATCATTGGTGCAGGTGGAGTCGGCGGCGTCGTCACCCACAAGTGCGCAGACGACCCAGAGACGTTCTCCGAGATCGTGCTCGCGAGCCGAACCCTGTCGCGCTGCGAGAAGATTCAGAAGCAGGTTCGAGAGCTGCGCGGCCGTGAAATCGAAATCGCCCAAATCGATGCCGACGACGTCCCACAAACCGTAGCGCTGATCAAACGCGTGCAACCGGACCTGCTGATCAACGTCGCTCTTCCCTACCAGGACCTGCCTTTGATGGACGCCTGCTTGGAAGCCGGCGTGAACTATCTCGACACGGCCAACTACGAGCCGCCGGACGAGGCGAAGTTCGAATACAAGTGGCAGTGGGCCTATCAGGAGCGATTCGAATCTGCGGGAATCATGGGCCTGCTGGGCTCGGGCTTCGACCCCGGGGTGACGAACGTCTTCTGCGCATACGCCCAGAAGAAGCTGTTCGACCAAATTGAATCCATCGACATTCTCGACTGCAACGGCGGCGACCACGGCCACCCCTTCGCCACCAACTTCAACCCGGAGATCAACATCCGCGAGATTACCCAGCGGGGCCGCTATTGGGAGAACGGAGAATGGGTAGAGATCGATGCGATGTCGCAGTCGCGAATGTTCGACTTCCCGGAGGTCGGCGAACGCAAGGCGTACCTGCTCTACCACGAAGAGCTGGAGTCGCTGGTCAAACACATCGACGGCCTCAGGCGCATTCGTTTTTGGATGACCTTCGGGGACGAATACATCACGCATCTCCGCGTGCTTCAGAATGTGGGCATGACGAGCATCGAGCCGATCGAGTACGAGGGCCGGAAGATCATACCGATTCAGTTTTTGAAAGCCCTGCTGCCCGACCCCTCGACCCTCGGTGAGAACTACACGGGGAAGACGAGCATCGGCTGCTTGATCGAAGGCCGAAAAAACGGTGAAACCAAAAAGGTGTTCATCTACAACGTCTGCGACCACGAAGAATCCTGGAAAGAGGTTCGTGCGCAGGCGGTCTCGTACACGACCGGCGTTCCGACGATGGTCGGCGCGAAGATGATGCTGACTGGCCAATGGCGCGGCAAGGGCGTCTTCAACGTCGAGCAGCTCGATCCGGAGCCTTTTCTCGAAGAGCTCGGCCGGCGTGGCCTCCCGTGGCATCTCAAGGAGATGTAATGCTCCCCTGCGCCCAGCTCGATCTGAGCCGCATCGATTCACCGGCCTACGTGATCGACCTCGCTGCCCTCGAGCGCAATTTGGAGCTCTTGGCGCACGCCCAGCGCGCGGCCGACTGCGGGATCTTGCTCGCCCTGAAGGGCTTCGCCACCTGGTCGACGTTCCCACTGGTGGGGAAGTACCTCGATGGCGTGTCGGCGAGCGGCCCCGACGAGGCGCGACTCGGCCGGGAAGAGCTCGGAAAGCAGGTCCATACCTATTGCCCCGCGTTCGACGAGGCGTCGCTTCGTGAATCGATTCGCTATTCTGACCACGTCGTCTTCAACTCGCCTTCACAGGTCGATCGCTTTCGCGCAGTCATCGACGAGCACGCTTCAGACACGAGCTTCGGGCTGCGCATCAATCCGGAGCACTCGGAAGTCGACGTGGCCATCTATGATCCCTGCGCGGCCGGGTCACGCCTCGGCGCCACCAAACAATCTCTGATGAAGGCCGACCTTCGGCGCATCGAAGGGTTGCACTTTCATACGCTCTGTGAGCTCGGCGCGGACGCGCTTCAACGAACGCTCGCTGTCATCGAAGACCGCTTTGCGTCTTGGCTCGGCGACGCGAAATGGGTGAATTTCGGAGGCGGCCATCACATCACCAGGCCCGACTACGACGTGGCGCTGCTCATCGACCTGATTCGCGAATTCAAGCGTGAACACCGGGTGGATGTCTTCCTCGAGCCCGGCGAAGCCATTGGGCTGAACGCGGGCGTGCTCGTCGCGACGGTGCTGGACCTCATCGAAAACGATGGCCAGATCGCCATCCTCGATACCTCTGCGACGGCGCACATGCCGGATGTGCTCGAAATGCCGTACCGCCCACGGATCCGAAACGCCTCGGAGCCGGGAAAGATGGCACACAGCTACCGGCTCGGCGGCCTGAGCTGCTTGGCCGGCGACGTGATTGGCGAGTACTCCTTTGCCGAGCCGCTGGCCGTCGGTGACCGGATCCTCTTCGAGGACATGGCCCATTACACGATGGTCAAGACGACGACGTTCAACGGCGTTCGGCTGCCATCGATTGCGCTCTACGACCCGAGGGACGACTCCTACCGCGTCCAACGCCGCTTTGGATACGAAGACTACCGCAACAGGCTCTCTTGAGCCTTGAACTTCGACCTGGAGCGGTAAGACTCGCGTGATGGGCGACTTCTCGGACTTCACGGCGTACGCCAAGGAAACAGGCGCACGCCTGAGCGATCAACCGCTTCTGTTCGAAATGACGAAGCGACTCGACGTCACCCAGCAAGAGCTCTTCAACTACGTGAGCGACTTCGATCGATCGAGCGAATGGATCCTCGGCGTCAAGAAGAGCTGGACCGACAACAGCGAAGCTGAAACCTCAGGCCAGGTCGGGGCGGTTCGCGTCATCAAGAGCGTAGGCTCGACGCTGGTCAAGGAACGGGTGAAGGCGTACGAAGCGCCGCGCATGCTCGCCTACTCGGCCAATGACGGGGCGTTCTTGGGGCTTTGCTTCGACCACCTCGGCGTGATGACCTGCGAGCCGCATCCCGACGGCGGCACGGTGATTTGCTGGCTCGCGTACGGGCGGCTCGCGAGCAGCGCGCTGAAGGCCTGGGCGGGCACTAAGCTGTTTCAAGTGGCGCTCAGCAGAGGTATGAAGAACCTGGAGCGAAAGTTCGCACCTCGTTGAGCGCATGGAGCTCATCCGCAGCAACCGAACCGAGAACCTCGCGGACGCGCTCGCATCGCTGATTCGCCAGAAGCCCCTCGGGCCGTTCGAAAACGAGGTCATCGTCGTTCAGAGCCGGGGCATGGAGCGCTGGCTGACCCTCGCGCTCGCCGAACGGTTGGGCATTTGGGGAAATCCTTCGTTCCCCTTCCCGCGGTCGCTGATCGAAGCGGTGCTCGAAGGAGCGATCGGACGATCCGAGAGAGCGCCTGCGTACTCCCCCGATCGTCTCAAGTGGACGATCGCGCGCTTGCTCGAGGAGTCCGCTCCACCAAAGCTGCTTCCGTACCTAGGAGCCGAGGCGGACCCCGATCGCGTGCTTCGTTTCGCGGCCAGCCTTTCCGCGGTGTACGACGACTACGTCGTATACCGACCGGAGCTGCTGTCCACGTGGGCGGACGGGTCAACCCCGGGCTGGCAATCGGAGCTGTGGCATCGCGTCGCGCGGGCACTGGGGCCGCACGACCTCGCCTCGCGAATTCAACTGGCGCTGCCCAAGCTCCGAGGCGGCCTCGATATGAGCGAGCTGAGCTTGGAACGACTCCATGTGTTTGCGCTCGAGACCATCCCGCCGCTGTTCCTCCAGTTCTTCAACGCGCTCTCGCGCTCGGTTCCAACGACGCTCTATGTTCTGGAACCCTCCTCGGAATACCTGGGGGACGTGCTCCTTTCCCCGGAGGGGCAGGCCCCGAGCGACGGACATGTGTTTCTGTCGAACGTCGGACGCTTGAGCCGTGACTTCCAACAAGTCCTGCTTTCGGTCGACCAGGAGCCCGGCGGTCAGACGGAGGCCTACCAGCCCCCGGTGCGAGCGAACCTGCTCGGCTCTCTACAAGCCGACATGTTCGAGTTTCGAAGCCCGCCCGCCTTGGCGCAGCGGCCCGTCCACGATTCTTCGGATTCTTCGATTGCGCTCCATGCCTGCGCCGGCCCGTTGCGGGAGGCGCAGGTTGTCTACCAAACTGTGCAAGGCGCCCTCGAAGACGACCCGACGCTTCAGCCCGAAGATATCCTCGTCATGGCGCCCGATCTCGAGACCTACGCGCCGGTCTTCCGCGCGGTGTTCGGACAAGAAGGGCGGCATCGGATTCCCTACGAAGTTCACGACCGCCTGACCCGCGACGACACGCCTTTCTATGACGACTTCCTGGCGGTGCTCGACGTGCTGGGATCGAGGTTCTCGGTTCTCGATCTGCTGCGGCTGATCGACGCCGATTCGATGCGCGCGGACTTTCGCTTCAGCCCGGAAGAGCGAGCGCGTCTCACCGAGCTTCTCGCCGCAGCGGGCATACGTTGGGGCATCGACGCCGCGCACCGCGCCGAGCTCGAGTTTCCCGCGGAGCCGCTACACACCTGGCGGGCGGGATTCAGTCGGGTGTTTTTGGGATTTGCCTCGTCTCCGGAGAACACCGGGGTCTTCGAAGGCCTGCTCTCGCGGGGGGCGCCATCGCTCGAGGACGCCGCGTTGGTGGCGCGCTTGTCGCGGCTCGGCGAGACGCTGTTCGAGGCGCGACACCATGCGCGTCATCCGCGCAGCATGGGCAACTGGGCCGAGCTCCTCGGACGGCTCTGCGCATCGCTCTTTTCGGAGGATGATCAATGGAGCGTCGCCGTGCGTGTCGTTCGCGAAGCGCTTCGCAGCTTGAAAGAATCGGCCGAGCAGAGCGGATACGACGGTGCCCTTCCGCTTAGAACCATACGCAAGGAGCTTGCGGGAGTCTTGTTGAAGGAAACCCCGGCAGTCGGGTTTTTGCGGCGTGGGGTGACCATCGCCGAGCTCGTGCCCCTGCGGCCGGTACCCTTTCGGCTCGTCTGCCTCGTTGGGATGAGCGAAGAGTCGTTTCCCCGCACGGACAAGCGCGTGAGCTTCGATGAGACACGGGAGTCGCCGCGCCCAGGCGACCGGAACAAACGCCACGACGATCGTCATGCATTCCTGCAGGCGATTCTTTGCGCCCGTGACCGCCTCATCATCACCTTTGGGGCCACTTCGGCGGGTTCGCGAGACGCCGCGAGCCCGTCGCCGCTGCTGTGGGAGCTTCGCGAGACGGTCAACCGCTATTACCAGGGTCCGGATGGGGCGCCGCTGCTCGAACCGAGCGTGCATCCTCGACACGCGTTCGACGCTTCTTACTTCGACGGCAGCGCACCATTTCAGAGCAGCTCGCGGCGATATCTGCAAATCGCTGAAGCGCTGGGCGAACCGCCCAGCGAGCGCGCGAGGGTGGAGCTTCGAGCCCAGGTGCGCGAACGGGACGCCGTGGTATCGACAGCCGAGCTTGCAGCCTGGCTTTGGAACCCGATTGCTTCGTTCATCGACCGGGTCTTGCTGGCACGCTTCGGCGACCGGGAGCTGTACGAGCCGAGCAGTGCGGTCACGAAGATCGCCGCGCTCGACGCGTCGGTCGTTGGAAACACAGCCCTTCGCGCTGGCCTTCGCAACGACGCCCTTCACGAATACCTCGGGGCGGCGCCCGAGTTCCCGGATGGAACCTGGGGCGCGCTTCAGCGGCAAGTCCTCGCGCAGGAGATCGCCTCCCTGAACGGACGGGCGGATCGGCTGCAGGAGGATTTGGTCGCCCGGTCGGAGCTTCTCTCGGTCGAGGTCAGCGGCCTCGTCTTGGAGGGTCGCATCGACGGCCTACTTCCCGAGCAGCGCCTCGTGAAGCGCTTCACGAAGGCTGGGCGCAAAGCCGAGCTCGGGGCTTGGATCGAACACCTGCTTTTGCAGGCAGCCACCGGAGCGGCGCGCCCGACGAATCTCGTGCTTCGAGGCGAAAACCAGCGAGCGAGCCTCGTCTCTTTTGCGCCGCTCGAAGACCCTCGGCATCTGCTCGACACGCTGCTCACGATCTATCGCGAGTGCCTCGAAGCGCCGGTTCCCTTGCTCGAAACCGCGTCGCGGATCTTCGCCGAAAAGTACGACCCAGAGGACCCAGGCAAAGCGTTGAAACCGGCGAAGGACGAGTTGCAGAAGCTCTGCGGCAGGGACGCGCGCCTCGGGTATGCCTTTGGCTCGTTCGACCCCTTCGCCGACGAGCGCTGGGCGGAAGCCTTCGAGCATGCCGCGCTCGGGGTCTACGGGCCGCTCTTCAAGCATCGGAGTGAGCAGTGAGCGCGCTCCGTCCCGAGCTCGTACCGCTCGACGCACCGACGCTCGTCGAAGCGAGCGCCGGCACCGGCAAGACCTACGCGATCACGACGTACTTCGTTCGCGCCATCCTCGAGCTCGGGCTCGAGCCCAACCAGATCTTAGTCGTCACCTATACGAAGGCTGCGACGGCCGAGCTCCGGGTCCGCGCGCGCAGACGAATCGCGGAGGCGCTTGCGCTGTTGGATCCGTCCGACGAGCAAGGCGATGCGCTCGGCGAGGTCGTCGACGCAGCCGTCACCCGCCTGGGCCGAAGCGAGGTCGAGCGTCGCCTTCGAAACGCCATCGGAAGAATGGACCAGGCCGCCATCCTGACGATCCACGGTTTCTGCCAACGACTGCTCCAGGAGTATCCATTGGAGTTCGGAATCGATTTCGACCTCGAAGTCTCCGAAGACGCCGGCACCTTGCACTCCGAGCTCGCCGCCGATTTTTGGGCGAGCGAGCTCTATGACCGAGGCGAATGGCTGCTGCAGGCGCTGAGCGAAGCCAAAGTCGGGCCGGATCATCTAGCGAAACTCGCCACGGTCGCGCTGATGCCTGGCACCGAGATCCTCGGTCCCGAACCGCAAGAACCGAGCGAGGCCATCGTCGCGGAATGGTTGGAGCTGCGCGGCCGCGCTGGAAGCATCTGGACCGAGGAGCGGGCGCAGATCTGCGACATCCTCCTGCACAACGAGGGCTTCAACCGGAATCGATACAACCTCAAGAGCATTTCGAAGACTTGGATTCCGGAGCTCGACGCCTTTTTCTCGGAGGCGCGTTTTGCGTACCCGCCGGCGTGCTTGGCGCTGCTCGCGCAGGGCAACATGACGATGAAGAAAGGCCGCGAGGAGCCGGAGCGCGATTTTTTCAAGGCTTGCCGTCACCTCTGGGATGCCCACGAAGCGCTCGTGCCGATGCTCGACTACGCGGTGTTCGAAGTCCAGCTGCGCTTCATCGAGCGCGCACAGAAGGCCTCGCGTAAGCGCCGTGAGGAAACCGCGGTCTTCACCTTCGACGACTTGCTGACCGCGGTCTACGCGCCATTGAATCCCTCGCTGATCGGCAGCGCTGCGTCCAACCGGAACGAGGTCATCGCAACGATTTCAAACGCGTACCCGCTCGCGCTCGTCGATGAGTTTCAAGACACCGATTCGGTACAGTACGGGATCTTCCGGGCGATCTACGGCGAAGGCGCGGCGGTCTACGTCGGCGACCCAAAGCAAGCGATCTACTCGTTTCGTGGCGCGGACGTGTTCTCCTACATTGGCGCGTCGGCCGACGTCGGCGAGCGGAAGCACACGCTAAAAACCAACTGGCGCTCCGACCCGGCCGTCGTCGAAGGGGTGAACACCCTGTTCTCCCTGAGGAAGCCCGCGTTCGCGCTCGCCGACATCGGCTTCGAAGGAGCGGTCGCACGGGCTACGAAGAACCGGTCGAGTCTCGAAACCGGCTTGGAAGTCGTCTTCGTGCGGGAGGACCAGCTCAAGGGTCCGCTCGCCGAGGCGGTCGCACCGATCGTCGCCAACGAGATCGCGCTGCTGTTGCATTCTGACGCTCGAATCGACGGTCGCCGGGTCGTCGCGGACGACGTCGCCGTTTTGTGCCGGAGCAACACGCAAGCCAACGAAGTGACCGCCGCCCTGCGCGCCCTCCAGATCCCGACCTCGCTCGACGGCGGTTCGAGCGTGCTGGGGACTGAAATCGCTTCTGAGCTGAGAGCCGTGCTCGAAGCGGCCTTGATGCCGGGCGACTCCGGCGCGGTCCGGCGCGCGCTTCTCACGAGGCTTTTGGGCGTCAGTCCGTATGAGCTCTCCTCGATGACCGATGACGCCTGGACCGGCTGGGTGACGCGCTTTCGTGAATGGAATGAGGCCTGGCACAGCTACGGGGTGCTGCATTTCCTCGAAGCCATGCTTCGTGGCTCGGGTGCGGAATCGCGGATTGCGCGCCAGCCGGCGGCGAGGCGGGAACTCACCGACCTTTCGCACCTCGAGGAGCTCTTGCTTCGTGGAGAACGCGAGCGAGGCCGGAACCCGGTCGCCCTCATGCAGTGGCTTCGTCGCTCGAGTGACGGTTCCGCAACCGGCGGGGTGGCGCGCGAGGAGCTCCAGCAGCGGCCCGACGCGGATTCCGGGGCCGTTCGCGTCGCGACGATTCACAAGAGCAAAGGCCTCGAATACGGAATCGTTTACTGCCCGTTCACGTGGAATGACGCGGGCCTTCGGGACTTCGCGGCCAGGGCCCTGAAGTTTCACGATGCGCAGGGGAACATCAAGCTCGACCTTCGCTTCACGCTCCGCGACGCGCAGAAAAGGTTCGCGAACCAGCCGAAGCTCGCTGAGCATCGGAGGCTCGCCGAGCTGGAAGCGCAATCCGATGCGCTGCGCTTGCTTTATGTGGCCGTCACGCGCGCGAAATACCGCTGCACGCTTTTTTGGGGCCGCGGTTCGGGCTGGAAGAAGTCGGCGCTTCGCTACCTGCTGCACGGCGACGACGGGTTCGACAAGCTCGCCGAAACAGAGCTGCGCGAAGCCGTCGAGGCGCTGGTGGACGAGTCGTCGGGTTCGATCGAATGCCGGCCGCCTCACGAGGAGGTCGCGGCCCCCTTGCAGCTCGAGGCTCCCGAGGCTCGGCTGTCCGCAAGGACACCGGGCCGGACCTTCGTTCAGGCGCCTCGAATGGCCAGCTTCACGAGCCTCACCGGCCACGACGAGAAAGCGCCCGTCGTGCGAAGCGACGCGGCGTCCACGGATCCAGGCTCGTCTCTCTTCAGCAACCTGGCGGCTGGGGCGCGGACAGGTCTAATGCTCCATTCGATCTTGGAGCATGCGGATTTCGCGGAGCTCGATGGAGAGCCGACGGTGGCCGTGATCGAGCGAGAGCTGCGGGCATGGGGGTTCGATCCGGCCCTTGCCGAAGGGGTGCAGCGGGATCTCGTGACGGTGTGCAGCACGCCGCTCACCGCGGAACCTGGCGCGCCGCGCTTGAGCGCGCTCCAACCGAAGCTGCTGCTGCGAGAGCTCGAGTTCACGCTTCAAGTGGACCAGCCGAACCTCGACGGCCTGGCCAAGCTATTCGAAGAGCACGGTTCGCCTCAGGCGGCGCCCGGCTACCACGCGCGACTCGCCGAGCTCAGCGCCCAAACGCTGCACCGCTATCTGCGCGGCTACATCGATTTGCTGTTCCAATGGGAGGGCTGCTGGTACGTCGCCGACTACAAGTCCAACAGCCTACCAGCCTATGACGCGGCCACGATTGCCGAAGCGGTTCAGCGCGAGCACTATCTTTTACAAGCGCAGCTCTACACGGCCGCTGCGCATCGTTACTTGAAGCAGCGCGTCCACGACTACGATCCGATGA
>CAMYMX010000015.1 GCA_947259605.1 uncultured Polyangiaceae bacterium
GGACGTACAACTGCCAACGATAACGCAGTTGCTCTCGCGGCCTAAGTAAAGCCAAGGGAGCCGTCGAAGTTAGAAGCTTGCCTGTGCTTCTAGCGGAGGCGTCATTTGAACGGGCTGGTCATCACGAGTCGGGTTCGGCGCGATGACGAGATAAAGAACCACTAGCGTTGGTGCGAGCCTGTTTGTGGGCGCAAATCAAGGCGAATTTCAAAACACAAACTACGCACGTAGATGTCATTCTGGACCGTTTTCGGACGTGGGTTCGATTCCCACCGCCTCCACCTCTGCCTTCCTCTTCGAGGAAGGTCAGCCATTGCGGTGACCGAAACCGTGTCTTCGTCGAAGCAGACGGCCACGATACCCTTGGATTCGTCCCCGACGAGCGACACCTGCGTCTCCCGTGCAAATCGGCCTTGCGTTCTTGACCGATCCGATCATCAAATGCCGTAGTTGGGCCGTGGAGGACGATGATGAGGAAGACAGCAACATGGGGTTTGGCGCTTCTAGTCGCCTTGGCGTTTGCGTCGCTCGGCTGTAGCGGCGACGACGGTGGCGCTGCGGGCACCGGTGGCACGGGCGGTTCCGCCGGCGGCACCGGTGGCTCGAGCGGAATGGGCCTGGTCACCGTCGTTCACCTGGCGCCCGAAGTCCCCATGCCAGGCGACACCGTGGTCTCTGTGTTCGTAGATGGCGCGGAGCTGGGCGAGACCCTTTCCTACGGCGAATCGACGGGAAGGATCCCTTTCGCACCCGGACAGTACAACATCGGAGTCGGCCTCCCGGGCGGAGACGAGCCGCAGCTCGAGTTCGGCGGGGTCACCCTCGATGAGGGCCGCGACATCACCATTGTCATTTATGCGCGGGACGGCAGCCCTCCGTTTGTCACACCGTTTGTTTTCCTCCAGTTCACCAACGGCACCGGCCCAATCCCCAACTCGCCCGCGGGTCCACTCCAGCCCGGTTTCGGACGCGTTTTCCTCGGGCACGGCGCCAACGATCGCGCGCTCAGCCCCGTGGACGTCGTGACGACCGACGAGGGGGGCACCGTGTGCACGGACCTCATCGCGGGATTCACCCGCGGCAGCACGGGCCCGGTCGAGTCGCTCACGGTGACCGGCGTCGACTTGCCAGAGGGGGAGGTCTACGTGGGGCTCACGCTCGACGACGCGTGTCCACCATCTGAGGTTGGCCCTGTCGCCGTTTCGGTCGCTCCGGACGTCGTGACGATCGTCGTCGCGGTCGACGAGGATACTGGCGATGGACAAGACGTGCAGCTTTGGGCAATCGTCGATGCCTCCGACACGCCGATCGCGTTGGTCACCGAATGACGTGTCGGGGGTCGATCGCCTTGATCGGTTTGGACGCGGTGCTCCCTGCGTGACGTCGGGTTCGATTTTCTTGCCAGTTGGCAAAACGGTTTCCCGAAACTGCTTTTCCTCGTGTTTTGGTTCCGGTAGCTCGGGATCGGGTTTCCGTGATTACCCCAGCGCCTGGAGAACCTCTGACATGTGGTCAAAGATCCGAAGATGCCCCTTCTCTGCCAGCTGATGCAACTCCGTGTCGGGAATCTCCTGAGCTAGGTGCCCTACGGTACCGCACCCAGTGGAATGCAACCGGATCGGTGGTTCAGTGGGGGCACACCCATATGCGGACGAACCAATACGACGCAGAGCTCACACTCGCCCGCATCGAGGCTCAGCGGAAGATCGCCGACATCCAGATCTTGCAGGAGCAGCGTGTGACCGCCCCCTGAGGGTCCGGGTCTCTGGTCACTAAATGACGCGCAGCGCTCCCCATACGAGACGCGCGTGCGCCAACAACTCATCGAAGCGGTGCAAGTTGGGGACACGTGTCCGAGGTGGACCCCGCAACACGGATTCACTGGGGTTTAGCGGGGTGTCGTTCCTCAGAAGGTCATCCGTCGCAAAATCATAGCCGCCAAGTCCGTCAAGGCGACCAAGCGGAGGGAGCTCGAGCCCTCACCTGCGTTGTCGAAGGCTCGAAACGCGCGAGCCAGGCAAGGCATCGGCCTGCGCCGCGCGCAGCTCACGCTCGACGTTCGTTGTGGGACGGAGACCCTCGCTCAGGCTGCGACTCGGGTGTAGCGATGATGCAGCCCGCCGACCATCGGCAGGGCGATGACCTTTCCTTCGTCGGTGGACTCGCGCTTGCGCGATTCGGGGGCGTCCTTATCGAGCGCGAGGTGGGTCCGGGAGCTGTGATAGTACTCGAGGTACTCGCGCAGGATGCGCCGCAGATGCTGCTCTCCGAGGACGATGACGTGGTCGAGGCATTCCCGGCGAAGGGTCCCGATCGCGCGCTCGCAGTAGGGATTCTGCCACGGAGACCGGGGTGCGGTCAGGACCTGTTCGATTCCCATGGCACGGACGCGACGAACGAAGGCCGCGCCATAGATCTTGTCTCGGTCCCGGATGAGATACTTCGGCGCCGACTCGTAGGGGAAGGCGTTGATCAGTTGCTGACCTGTCCACAGGGCGGACGGCCCCTCAGTGACGTTGAGGTGCACGATGCATCGACGATCGTGTGCGAGTACGAGGAACACGCACAGGATGCGAAACGTGGCTGTGGGCACGACAAAGAAATCGATGGAAACGAGGTCCAGGGCGTGGTTGCGCAGGAACGAACGCCAGCTCTGCGACGGCGGCGTTCGCCGGCGGGGCATGTACCGCGACACGGTGGCTTCTGAGACCTCGAAGCCAAGCTTGAGCAACTCGCCGTGGATGCGAGGCGCTCCCCAAGTCGGATTCTCGCGGGCCATTCGACGAATGAGCGTTCGGATCTCCGCATCGCTCCGTGGACGCCCGCCTCGGTTTCGACTCTTTCAGGTCCAGTAGAGTTTGAAGCCCCTACGATGCCAGCCGATCACGGTCTCGGGCTTCACCAGGACCAGGGCGCTTTGCCAGTCTGGCCACAGACGCGATAGCGCAACCCAGAATGCGCGGTCCGCGTTGGTCAGTTTGGGGCGTTTGGTTTTGCGCTTCAGGATGGCCAGCTGTTGTCGCAAGGCGAGGTTTTCTAGAGCGAGCTCGCGCTGCGACTTCAGGCTCGATCTGGCGGTCGCGAGCAGGGCGTACAGCAAGTCAATCATCGGGGTCGGGCGAGCTTGGCCCCAGGCGCCGAAACGTCAACGATTCTGCGGTCGATGAGGTTTTGAGGAGGCACAGGGGCTCCCTAGCCATTTCGCGCCACTTTCGTATACTCCGGGCTCGCTTTGTTAGAAGTGGAACCATTGTCGCAACCACGACTTCCAGTCAGTCACGCGATCCACTTGGTGCCGTTCTTTCGGTTCCTTGATGAGGCCGGTGCGCCCGTGGAGCACGGAGTCGCGCAGTCGAAGCTACCGGGCCGGGTCGTTGAATCGCCGGACTGCTACGCGCCGACGGAATCGGTCTGGGCGTTCATCGGCAAGATGGCGCGCTCCCAGGATATTCCGGACCTTGGCTTGCGGGTGGGATATGAGGGCGGCCTCAAGATCATGGGCGCAGGCCTCGCGGGCGAGCTCGAACGATCTCCGTCGCTTGTTGAGGGGCTGCGGAACTTCTCTCGTGTAGTCCACCGTGAAAGTTCCGAGATGGCCTGCTGGCTCAGCGAAGACGGGGACGAAGTGCGGTTCCACCTGCGTAAGACCTTCAAGCCAGGCGTCCTCGGATACCGGCAAACCGAATGGCTGGGCCTCATGGCGATGCTGACCGCGATTCAGTTCTTCGCGGGTCCCGATTGGCAGCCTATCCGCATCTCAATCCGGTCCAAGGGTCCGGGGCCGGAGCTTGCCTCGGAGCTCTTCGGAAACACCGAGTTCCTCACGGGGCAAGCGGAGATCTACATCGCGTTTCCGCGGGCGATGCTCGGGCTCGCTCATGCCTCGCACGGAACCGATCCTCGATTCCAGCGCCCCAAGCGGGTAGCGACCGGGCTTGGCGATGACGTGCCCGCCGCAGATTTCGCGACCCGCTTGCGCCAGTGCTTGAAGCCTTATCTCTTTGACGGCTACCCGGACGTTCGATTGGCGGCCGACCTCGTGGACACGAGCCCGCGCACATTGCAGCGGCGACTCCGGGAGCTCGGTACCAGCTATAGGGCGGTCGTCGACGGTGCGCGGCTCGATCTCGCCACCCGAATGCTCACGCGAACCGACGCTACCGCGACCGAGATCGGGCACGTCGTCGGCTACAGCGATCCATCGCACTTCGCCCGCGCTTTTCGACGGTTCACGGGCATGAGCCCGCAGGAGTACCGCTTGGCACAGGATCCCCGTGCCAAGTGCTGACCTTCCGATAAGTCACGCAACGCACCTCGTCCCGTATGTGCGATTCCTCGACCAGATCGGAGCTCCAACCAAGAGCGCGTTGGAGCAGATGCGCTTGCCGGCCGACCTTCTCCACGCACCCAACTGCTACGTGCCAACCGAATCACTTTTTGGATTCGTCGGAAAGTTCGCTCGCAAGGAGGGCATCGACGAGCTCGGCTTCCAAGTGGCGTACGCCACGGGGCTGGGCCTCATGGGGCCGACTCTTGCGGCCAAGGTCTGTGACTGCCCGACGCTTCTCCAAGCGCTGCAAGCGTTTTGCCGCTTCGTGAACAAGCAAGCCTCACAGTTTTGGGCCTGGACCGTCGAAGACGGGGACGAAATACGGGTCTACCTTCACAGGACGTTCGAGCCCGGCGTTCTTGGGTACACGCAAACCGAATGGATTGGCGTGATAGCCGTCGTCACGATCATCCAATTTTTCGCCGGGCAGCGCGCACAGCCAAGCCGCATCTCTCTCGGAACGCGGAGCCCGGTTCCCGACTGCCCGCAGGAGATTCTCGGAGCTACCGAATTTCGGACGAGGCAGCCGAGCGTCTACATCGCGTTCCCGCGATCGATGCTGGCCCTCCCCCGACACCAACACGCAGGCGATCCGCGGTTCGACCGGCCTTCTTCGCTCTCGAACACATACTCGGGGCCGGAGCCCGAAGCCGATTTTGCGGGAAGACTGATGCAGTGCCTTGAGCCCCACTTCGTGGACGGCTACCCCAAAATCACACTCGCCGCCGAGGTCGCCGGCACCAGCGTTCGCACCCTCCAACGGCGCCTGGCCAAGCAGAGCGTGACTTACTCCGAGGTGGTGGACCGTGCGCGGTTTGATGTCGCTTCGAGAATGCTGACCGAGTCCGACGCCCCTTCGATCCGGGTCGCCTACGCCACCGCCTACAGCGACCCCTCGCACTTCGCGCGGGCTTTTCGAAGGATCGCCGGCGTCAGCCCGCGCGAGTACCGAACCTTGGCGAAGCGGCGCAGCGCGCAATAGCCCGGGCGGGCGGTCAAACGGTTGGCGCGAACTGGCCGGACAGTCCGCGGCGACAGTCGATATACATATCGCTGGCATGCCAGACACGGTCCCATTGAGTCGGGCGACGACGCTGATTCCTTTCTTGAACTTCCTCGACGAGCTCGGGGCGCTGGTGGACCCCGCGCTCGAGCAAGGGCACTTGCCGCTGCGGCTCCGGGAGAAGCCGGGCTGTTTCATCTCGACCAAGCTCAACTGGGACTTCGTCGACGAAGTGGCTCGACAGGTGGGCGTCGACGACCTTGGGCTACGGGTGGGGCACGGCGCGGGCGTGTCGATCTTGGGCCGGCATCTGTTCGCCCGACTCGATCAGTCGCGGTCACTCGCTCAGGCTCTCCAGGAGTTTTGCGAGCACGCACCTCGAGAAAGCACGGGAATGAGATGCTGGTTGGTGACCAACCAAAGCCAGATCGAGTTCCACCTCAAGAATACATTCGGCCCCGCCGCGCGCGGCTATCGCGAAGCCGAGTGGCTCGGGCTCTCGTCCATACTCGCAGTGATTCAGCTTTTCTTGGGGCCCAACTGGGAGCCGCCCTCGATCTCGCTGCGAGCCGACGGCCCGGTTCCGAACCTCGCCAACGAGCTGTTTCCCAGTACGACCTTCTTGGCAGCGCAGCCGCGTGCCTTCATCGCTGTCCCGCGTGAGGCGCTGCGCTATCACCGCGCTCGAACCTTTGAATCTCCGCGCTTTGAGCATCCCGACGAGTGGAAGTCGGAGTTTTTCGACGAGAGCCCGGCGGAGGGGCTTTTTGGTGCGCTTGCCCAAAGCCTGGAGCCGTATCTTGCCGACGGCTATCCGGACGTGACCCTGGGCGCTCGGATCGCGGACATGAGGGTGCGAACGCTCCAACGGCGCCTGCACGCAATCGGCGTGACCTACTCGACGGTCGTCGACCAAGCACGGTTTCAAATCGCCTCGAAACTGCTCTCCTCGACCGCAAAGCCCTCGGCAGAAATCGCTCGCGCGCTCGGATACTCCGACGCCTCGCACTTCGCGCGAGCCTTTCGAAGGCTCACCGGACGGAGCCCTCAGGAATACCGGCAGGAAGCGGGCCAAGCCGACTAGCTGGCGGGTCCCGGTGGCGCGATATGGCCGGGTCAGATCCATTGACGTTTGGTATTGGTGAAAGCCTAGAAGGAGCGAGCCATGATCACGGACCAGCCCGTCAACAACCACGACGACCTCCGCAACGTCGCCGACAACATTCTGCGAGAGGTCGGTCTCAGCATCGGAGACAGCGGAGGCAAGGTGACGTTTGCCGGCGCAGAGCCCGTTCGCAAGACGACCATGAAGGCCGGCGCAGCGCCCGCAATCATCCTGGCCGCGAACGCCGTGGCCGAAGCGGCGATTTGGCGGGAACGGACCGGCGTGGAGCAGGACATCCACATCGACCTCCGAAAGGCGTGGATCGAACAGAGCCCGTGGCAGCTCGATGCGGCCCCGTACACGATCATCAACGGCGCCTCCAAGATGTTCAACTTCGGCGTCTACGTCGTCTTGAACCCGCAGTGTCCGACCCGGGACGGGCGCTGGATGATCATGTGCCCGCTGTACCCATCCCAAGAAAGAAAGATTCTCAGACTATTGAACTGCGGGCCCGATGAATCGCAGCTCCGCGCGGCGATCATCAAGCGTGACGCCTTGGAGATGGAGGCAGCCGCGGAGGCACTGCAGGTGCCGTTCCAGATGATCCGAACGCGGGAGGAGTGGGAAGCCTCGGAGCAAGGGCAGATCAACGGGCAGACGCCATTGATCTCGATCACGAAGATCGGAGAAAGCGACCCAATCCCGCTGCCGCAAGGCGAGCGCCCGCTCTCGGGCCTTCGCGTGCTGTCGATGGTGCACGCCGTAGCCGGCCCTTGCTGTCCGCGGACGCTCGCAGGCCAGGGGGCAGACTGCCTGAACCTCAACATGCCCGATTGGATCGAGTACGGAAACTTCTTCTACCAGGCTGACGTCGGGCTTCGGCAAGCGTATCTCGATGCGCGCAAGGTTGAGAATCGCAAGCACGTGTACGCTCTGATCAAGGACGCCGACGTCTTCGTCGACAACCTTCGGCCAGGCGTTGCGGACACCGAAGGGTACTCCGCGCAAGCTCTCGCCGAGCGAAAGCCAGGCATCATCGCCTGCAGCGTCAAGCTGAACGCACACCGGGGCCCCTGGTCGCATTGGCCGGGGTTCGACATCAATGCGCACGGGATTACGGGCCTCGCCACTGCCGAAGGGACTCCGGACCAGCCGCTGCCGCCACAACAGGTTCAAGTGATCTGCGACATCATGACCGGCTATCTCGGCGCGATCGGCGTCAAGGCCGCCCTGCTCCGGCGAGCCAAAGAAGGCGGTAGCTACCGCGTGGACGTCTCCCTTGCCCAGTGCTGCAGCTTCATCATGAGCCTCGGGCTGAACGACAAAGAGACGATCGAGAACCTCGAAAGCCTCGGCGAGGAACACCAGATCATGAAGCCCAATCTCATCAGCGGCATGACCGCGTACGGCGAGTTCACGAAGCCCGGCTCGCAGGTCGAGGGAATGAAGACCCCGCAGTACTGGGAGGACCCCCTGATCCACGTGCCCGGCTCAAGCAAGCTGGAGTGGCTGCCACGCTAACCTGGTTGTCCCCGCGAGCGAGGTGGCACTCGGGCTAGCTCCCTCCGCGGGAGGGATGGCGGGCCTTCGTGGCGAACAGCAACTGGACGCGAATGACGTGTTCACTCTTGCTCGGTCGGTCGCGCTCGAGCTCAAAACGCCACAGGTACCCCAGCTCGACCCTCAGGTACTTGCTCGCGTGGACGCCGAAGCCAGCGTAAAGCCGGTTCTGTTCGAAGCCGGAGACCGGCCCAGTGCCCTTATCGACCAGGTTGTACCTGAAGGCCTCGGACAAGGCGAAGTAGAACCGTGGACCCAACGGAGTCGTCGCATGAATGAGGTATCGGATGCGCGGGATCGTGCCGCTGGTGTCCTGAATGAAACGCTGCTCGAGTCGGAGCTGGTGGGTGAAGCCGAACACATGAAAGGGATGCTTCACGTAGAGCTCCTCCCAGGCGACATTGTCGTTGGCCCCGTCGTTCTTGTAGATGTACTTGTAGCCGATGCCGAGCTCGAGCCAGTCGTTGAAGCGGTAGTAGCCGCCCAGCTTGAAGATTGCCTCGTCGAGTGAAGTCACCTCGTCCTTGACGCGCACCTCGGTCTGAAAGCTCAGCGACCAATCATCCCCAAGGTCGTGGTTGACGAAGGCCAGGCTCCAGAGCGCTAGATCCTGCTTCACGTCGGACTCGAAGGCAGATGCCGTTTGGGGGGCGCCCAAGAACGTCGCAATCACGATCGCGACTGCGGCCAGGCGGCATTCTAAGGAGCAGATGGGTTCGGCGCCGCCCATCGGGATCGTCAGAAACGTACCGATGGGCCAAATGCGAGGAAGAGCTCATGGCTCACCCCCCGCGTGACCTGGAGGGTGTACACGACGGTGAGGCCGAGTCCCCATCGTCGATGCGACCCCCACAACCAAATGTGCGTGCCCCCAGCAAATGTAATGCCGAAACGAGTGGTTGTGTCCATGCCGCCCGAGGCATTTCGTTCGCGCTCGATGGTCACAGTGCCGCCGAGACCGACATCGGGTTCCCAGACCTCGTTGGGGACCCAGGCATGCGTGAAAAGCAGCCCAATGGGCACCTTGAAGCTCTTGTCGATGGTTCCAAAGCCGACGACGAGCTCCATTTGAAGATCCTTGGGAATCAACTCCCGCTCGTAGGAGACGTTGCCGCCACCGCCCACTTTGGGGCCGTCTTCGAACGACAAGCCGAGCGCAGCGTTGATTCCGATCGTATTCAAGGCTTCGTGCGTCTCAGGTTCCTTCGTGCTGTCTTCAGCGTGCACAGGGGACGGGCCCGTGATGCATAAGACCAGACAAGAGGCCGCGATCAGAAGAGTCTCCGCTCGCTTGGCTCTGTCAAAGGCCACGGCGGCGGAAGCCCTACTCTTCATGATTGCAGCCACGAAACGGTTCTCACGCCGTGAGCACCACTAGTTGAAGACTTGGTGCAACTGTGGATAGAAGGGAGCCTTCTTCACGAGCGTCGGATCCGGCGTGTACCAGATCGGTGACGACCAGGCGCGTTCCTGGATCGATGCGGCGACGCCCTCCGGAGGATCGATTCCCATGGCCTTCGCATCATAGGTCGACCAACGCGGTGTCGGGATCTCCAAGACGCGCACGTAGTAGACCGCATGTTGCGCGGGATCGAAGTCGGGGTCGCTCCAGACCGCCGCGAGTTGGCTATCGCCAATGCTGTTCGTGTAGGTCGCGTTCTTGAGGTCGACCGTGCTGCCCACAGGCGGCACCTTGCCGGTCTTCGGATCAGGGACGCGCCCATCGGACAGCGCGACGTCGTAGACCTTCTCCTGGGGATACCCGTTCTCGTACCAGCCTTTGATGATCTGCACGCGATCGAGGTTGCCGCTCGCCGGATCTTTCAATGCCCACACCGCGAAGGTCGGCGCCTTGGCCTTGGCCGGCATCTTCGCCAGGTCACCTCCCATCGGCACGCCGCCCGCGTAGGCGTTCTTCACGAAGCCTTCACCGTCCGTCAGATCGGTCGGATAACTCCAACCTCCGAAGAATCGCAGCCTGATCAGCGGACCGGAAGTGCCGTACGTTTCCTTCCGCTTGATTGCGTCAAAAATGGCTTCACGCGTGTTCTCTTCAGCCCAAACCGCGGTAGCTCCCGGAGTGCCGAAATTGATCGCCGCTTCGCCGGCAGTTTGCCCGGCACCCGACATGCGCTTCTCGACGGTACTGTCTACGGCGCCGTGGACTCCCGTGTAGTTGTCCTCCTCGTTGTCGGAAAAGCCCGTGTGCGCGTCGGCGCCCGCGACGATGCCCAATTTGAACGGGTTGACACCGAGGTACTCTTGATATCCCACACCGTTGATCAGAGCCTCACGCACGTAGCCGTAGTTGATGCGGCTGAGTACCGGAGGGTTCGTCCCGATCATGTGCATGTACTGCTTTTCGAACCCTGCAAACTCATCATTGGGAGACAAGGCCGGATGCGTGTCTGATTGCCCCTTGCATTGGATGATCTCGGTCGCGACTTCGTTTGCTGCACGTCGCTTGGCGTACCTTGCATTGATGGGCTGGCCCTCCGAGTCTCTTGGCGCGAACATCAGGCCGTTGCTGAGATTCCCGTTGTGCGGGATCGCGAACGTCTCGTGGCCCGCCCCACGCTGGGTTTCGAGATAGGTCCAAAGATCCTCCGGCCGGTCGGAATCGAACGCCGAAAATGGCAGATCCGGCCCCTTGTCATCACGAAAGAACACGTTGCGATGAAGGTTCTGATTGACTGGGATCGACGTCCATTCGAAGGCGATGAACGTGGTGAACTTCCCAGGTTCGTAGTGCTTGTTGGCGACGTCCTTCTGCGTCTCCCAGACCGAACGAATGAGGTCCGGCCGATTGAAGTTCGGATCTGGATTGTTGGTGGTTAGGCCCACCGCGATCTTACCGAACGCCTCATCGCCTTTCTTTTCGTCGCCAGACTGAATCATCTGGACGATCTCATAGTTCTTTAGCTTCTTGGACAATGCAGAGTCGGGGTCGGTGAGTTGTGGAAGCACGCCCAGATACTCGGCGTGATCCGTCAAAGCCGCCCAATCGTATGGCGTCTTCTTCTGCACCATCTGGCCGCTGGTGTTCTTCTTCACCGCCTTACCCTTGGCGAAGTTGTACGCATCGTCCGGTGTATTGCGAGTGCCCATCGCATAGGCGTCGGGCGAATTCTGGGAGTGAAGGTGCTGCTCGCCGAAGTAGACGTTCTTCAGTGGGTTAGGCGCGTCCGAAGCGCGACCTGGCTCCCCGACGTGCGACGGTCCCGAGGGCGTGTCTGCGACCTGGGGTTGGCTCGGCGGCGCCTCTGCAGGCGCGGGGGCATCGTCGGCTGCCTTCGGTGCCGGCGGCGCGTCCTTGGCCTTGTCGCCAGTCCCCTGACAAGCGGTCGCGAGTGTCAACAACAGTAGTGCGAACAGCTTTCGAATCGACATGCTCTCTCTCTCTCAGGATGGCGCGTTACTGCTACTTCTTGGCTTTCGCTGGCGGCGTGTACCAAATCGGTGAGGACCAGGCGCGCTCTTGAATCACTGCGGGGACGGCCTTCGACGGCTCGACACCGAGCTTCGCGGCGTCGTAGGTCGACCAGCGCGGCGTCGGGATCTCGAGGACGCGGACGTAGTACACGGCGCGCTGCTTGGGATTGAAGTTCGGGTCGGTCCAAACGACGCCGAGCTGCGTGTCGCCGATGTCGTTGGTGTAGGTGGCCTTGCCGATGTCGACCGTGCTGCCCACCGGTGGCACTTTTCCGTTCTTCCCAACCGTGCGGTCGTCTGAAAGCGCGACGTTGTAGATGCGTTGCTTGGGCTTGCCGCGCTCGACCCAGCCCTTGATGATTTGGACGCGGTCGAGGTTGCCGCTCTTCGGGTCCTTGAGCGCCTGTACGGCAAAGGTCGGCGCCTTCATGCCTTCAGGCCTCGCCGCCAGATCGCCGCCCATCGGCACGCCATTGTCGTAGGCGTTCTTGACGAAGCTGTCGTCACTGGTGAGGTCCTCGGCGTAGTCCCAGCCGCCGAAGAAGCGAAGTCGAATCAGGGGGCCCGAAGTTCCGTAGGTCTCCTTGCGCTTCATCGCATCGAAGATGGAGGCGCGGGTGTTCTCTTCAGCCCAGACGGCCGTTGCCCCTGCGGAGCCCACAATCGCGCCGGACTCGCCACTTGCATTCGGTTCGGGGTTGAGCCGCTTCTTGGGCGTGTCGTCGGTGACGCCGTGCGCTCCGTGCCAGTTCCACTCTTCGTTGCCTTGGTAGCCCGAGTGAACGTCCGCGCCGGCGACGATGCCGAACTTGAACGGATTGGTCCCGAGCTTCGCTTCGTGAATCAAACCGGCGGTCAGCGCCTGACGAATGTAGCCGTGCTTGACCTTACTCACCGTCCGGGTGCCGATCATGTTCGGGAACATCTCGAAGTCGGCGAACTCATCGTTGGGTGAGAGGGAAGGATGGGTTTCAGACGCGCCTTTGGTCTGGATGATCTCGGTGAGCGGCTCGTTGAGCGCACGCCGCTCGGCGTACCGGGCGTCGATGCGGTCGCCACGGTAGTTCCTGGGCGCGTACATCAGGCCGTTGCTCACGTTGCCGTTGTGCGGGATCGCAATGACGTCGAGACCTAGGTCCCGCTGGACTTCCAGATAGGTCCACAGATCCTCGGGGTCGACCGAATCGAACGCCGAATAGGGCGCTTCGGGCCCGGTGTCGCCACGAAAGAACACGTTGCGGTGCATGTTCTGGCTGTCGGGGATCGACGTCCATTCGAAGGAGATGATCGTGGTGAACTTGCCGGGGTCGTTGTACTTGTTCGCCGTCTCCACGTGGCGCTTCCAATTGGAGCGGATGATCTTTGGGTTGACAAAATCGAGAAACGGCCCGGATGGAACGGAGCTGGTGATCGATGCGATCACCTCCGAGGCGGCCTTGTTCTGGTCCGCTTGGTTTGGGCTATTGATGAGCTTGGCAAGCGCGTTGCCGGCCAGTGGGCTCTTCGGGTCCGCGAGCTGCGTGAACACGCCCAGGTACTCGGCATGGTCGGTCAGCGCAACGAAGTCATAGGGCGTACCCCTCTTGATCTTCTCGCCCGTGGTCGACAGCGTGATCTCCTCGCCCATACCGTAGCGGTAGGCGTCCTCCATCTTCTGCCGCACGCCGACTGCGTACGCATCCGGGGACATCTCCGAGTGCATGTGCTGCTCGCCAAAATAGACGTTGCGAAGCGGGTTGGGCTTGGGTCTAGCCGCTTGGGCCGGCTTGGCTGGAGCGGCCTTCTCGGCGGGTGCTTTTGTCGCCACCGGCGTCGTGGTCTCCGCCTTGTCGGTGCCACTCGATTTGCAGGCGACCATCAGGCCGACCGATGCGCCTACGACTACTGCGATTTTCAGATACTTGCCCATTGGATTTCCTTTTATGCTTCCTTACTTTTTCCAGGGGAGTGGCACGATGGGGGCGATTGTGAGGCGGACTGTCCATTCCGGTCCGCTCGCTCCTGGCGGTGGTGCGTAAGCCCAAACCTGGGTGCCTAACTGGACAGGGAAATTCTTCTTTCCGAAAGCGGCGACCTTCACGACGCCTATGCCGAGCGGAAAACGGACCACTTTGCTCTCTCGCGAATATGTCCAGATTGGCTGAGCGGCGACCTGCCATCCCTTGCCGACGTTGATCGCGTAGAAGTACTGCCCCCCGACGTTTTGCCCATCGGCGCGCGTCGGAAAGCTCCAGGTGAACTGGGTAATCGTACCCCAAACGTTGCCCGTCTTCTTGGACGCAAAGCCGATGACCACCTCGGGACCGAGCGCCCAGTCGGCGCGGAGCTCGGGCTTGGATCCAGTGGGGAACAGCGTATTGAACCCTCCCATGATCATGAAGCCGCTCTTCAACGTCTTGCCGTAGAGCGTGTCGAGCGAGATGTTTCCGAACTGGACTGCCGTCTCGACACTGCCCGCCCCAGTGAGGTAGGGCTCTCCGAATTGAATGGGAATGGTTGGCCGGAGAATCACGTTGCCCCGTTTGGTTGGAAACGGGAACGCCGGCTGAAACTCGTATTGGAAGGCCGCCCGGTGCGCGCCCGGGGCCGAACCGCCATTCTGCTTGATATCCAAGTAGCTCTTCAAGGCCATGACGGGCGAGCTCGGGTTGGCAAGCTTCGACGCCAAATCTGAACCGCCGCTCGACCCGGTCTTGTCGGAAGGTATTCCCTCTTTCTCGACCTTGCACACGGTTGGGTCTTGGTGGGGATGATCTTTTGGATCCGTACACCCCTCGTACTTGGCTGCGCCTTCCGGGGCTGCATTGGCAGACGCGGCAGGCTTGGAAGCGTCGGCCGGCTCATCATCCGCTGACGTCACGCTGCTAAAGAGCGACAATGCAATCACCGTGGCCACAGCAAACGCAAACCCAAGAACGCGTTGCGGCGATGCCTGGGTAAAAAAACCCGTTTCGATCCTCATGCTCTCAATCCTCCCATCGGACTGCGATGTGAGGCCGTGTCTAACGCACGAAGCGGGAGCCTGTCCGGCCATCTCGCGCCAGCGGCCGCTGATTTAGGTGAACAAGCTGGGTTGGCGCGAAATGGCCGGATCGATCGGGCGGCGTTGATCCAGTATGCAGGCCTCTGAATCTCGCGTCAGCGTCGAAGGAGCCGCCAGTGAGCCAACGTCTGTCCCGGCTGCTCAAAGAGCCACTATTTCATTTCCTGATCCTCGGCCTTGCCATCTATGCCGGCTACGGCTGGCTCAACCCGGGAGACGCGTTCGAGGGCGAACAAGTCATCCGGGTGGGTGAAGGGGAGCGCGCATGGATGCGAACCAGCTTCGAGAAGCGATGGAAGCGTCCGCCGACCTCCGAGGAGCTAGAGGGCCTCACAAAGGAGTACGTGCGCGAAACCGCTTTCTATAGAGAAGCCTTGGCGATGGGGCTCGACCAAGACGACACGATCGTACGGCGACGCCTTGCACAGAAGCTCGAGTTTCTGGTGCAGGACCTCATCGACGTGAAACCGCCCACCGACGGAGAGCTCAAAGCCTACTTTGACGAGCACCGTGCAAGCTACCGGGCGCCAGACCTGATCACCTTCAGTCATGCGTTCGTGGACCCGGACAAGTGGGGCGACGACACGGAGAGCCACGCGGCTGCCGTTCTCGAGGGCCTCGGGAAAGCCGACGACCCGACCGGTGGCGCGAAGGAGCTCGGTGACCCGTTCATGTTGCAGCTTTACTACCCAGAGCGAACCGAAACCGATATCTCGAAGCTATTTGGTGGTGGATTTGCCCGGAGCCTCGGCGACCTGGACGTGGGCGCTTGGCAAGGTCCGATCCTCTCCGGGTACGGCGTGCACCTCGTCTATGTCCACGATAAGGAGGCATTCCCCGAACCGGCTTTTGCCGGCGTCCGAGACCGCATCGCCGACGATTGGGTCGCGGCCAAGCGCGAGGAGCTGAACGAGGAGTACCGCGAAAGGTTGCTCGAGAAGTACACCATCGTGATCGAAGACGAACCGGCAAGCGATACCGTGGCTCGCGGGGAGCCTTCGCAGTGACGATGGCATGGCGTGGCGTCTGTTTCGGCCTCGTGCTGGCGGCACTCGCGCCCTCCTCGACGACGCGTGCACACGAGATTCGGCCCGCGTTGCTTGAGATCGAGGAGACGGGGCCTGGCGTATACGAGGTCACTTGGAAGCTACCCGGCAAAGGCGACCGCGCGCTCGGGCTCGAGCCGATCCTTCCCGAAAACCTGACGGTCGTTGCGCCTCCGACGATTCGCAGGGTGCCGGCCGCCTGGGTGCAGCGCGCGACGTACAAGAGTGATGGCACGCCCCTGGTGGGCCACAGCATTTCGATCGACGGCCTTTCGGGCGTGCAGACCGACGTGCTGCTTCGAATCGAGCTCCAGGATGGCAGCACGCACTCGGCCATCCTGCGCCCGAACTCTCCGACGTTTGAAATCCCGGCGCGCGAAAGCAAGAAGGAAGTCGCCTTGGCGACCTACCGGATGGGCATCGTCCACATCCTCGAAGGCTACGATCACCTCTTGTTCCTTCTCGCCTTGATGCTCATCGTGACGGGTTTTTGGCGCCTCGTGAAAACCATCACCGCGTTCACGGTCGCGCACAGCATCACCCTTGCCCTCGCGACGCTCGGGGTGGTGGACTTCCCCACTGCACCGACCGAAGCCGTCATTGCGCTCAGCATCGTCTTCCTCGCCGCCGAAGTGATCCGCATGCGCAACGGGGAGGAGGTGCTCACGCAACGCTATCCATGGGTCGTCGCGTTCGGCTTCGGTCTCATCCACGGCCTCGGCTTTGCAGGCGCGCTCTCCCAAGTCGGCATTCCCGAGCACGAGGTCCCGCTTTCACTCCTCATGTTCAACCTCGGCGTCGAGACCGGACAGATCGTGTTCGTAACCGTCGTCGCCCTCGCCCTCGCCGCCATTCGACGCATCCCAGTAACGCCACCCCGCGGCGCATGGCGTCTCGCACCCTACGCCATCGGCGGCCTGGCGACCTTTTGGACCATCCAGCGACTCGTCGGAATGATTCCTTTGGGCGTATAAGGGCGGATCGGCGTGATCATGCTCATCGGGATCACCAAGGGCCTGGCTCCGCTCGAATTCCTCGAGACCTGGGCGTTTTGGATCACCTTTGCCATCATCGCGCTCCTGCTCGTGGGCTTTGCCTATTTCGACTGGAACGCCTGGCAATCGTCGGCCGGTGTTCAGATGCCCGAGCCGCTCAAACACACACCTTGGGAGGTGCTGACGATCCTCGCGGGCACCCTCATCGTCGTTCAAGGGTTTGAAACACCTCGCTACCTCGGTGATGAGTTCGACGCCGCCACTCGAATCAAGGCCTCGCGTTGGTCTCAAATCATCTCCACGACGGTGTACGTCGCATTCGTCGCCCTCGCCCTTCCCCTCACGCATCTTCTCCACGGCAAGTACGACGACAACAGCCTCATCGAGCTCGCCAAATTCGCGTCCCCCTACTCGTCACGCCTCTGATCATCGCGGCTGCGCTGAGCCAGTTCTCGGCGACGGTCGCCGACACGATGTCGGCCACGGGCAACATGGAGGAGGTCACCAATCACCACCTCAAAGAGAAGTTCGGATACCTCCTCATCGGCGGCGGTGCGATTGCGCTAACCTGGTCGGCCAGCACGCTCGAGATCGTCGCCCTCGCTTCCCGCGCGTTTGCGTTCTACTACTTGCTCCAGTGCTTCGTCGCGTTCACCGTCAGCACGTCGTCTGCGCAGAAGCTTGGAATCGTCACGCTTTCGGTCCTGCTGGCGTTCATCACGGTCTTTGCGGTGCCCGCTAGCTAGCGGCGCACACGCGCCTTATGAAGCAATCCCTTGATTTCTTGGTGACCCCAACGAGATTCGAACTCGTGTTACCAGCGTGAGAGGACGACCTAGCCAAGGACAGTCGAGCCGGAAGTGCGGGAACGTGCTTCGGTAGACCGAGGACGCCTCGAGCACGATGCGCTGAAAGCGGGGTCCTGGATCTCACCTAGGATCAGCCACGAGGAGATCTTCTCCCGCGTTGGAACACCAACGCACTCGCGTTCGCCCGAGCCAGACTAGTCAGTGACCAAATAATGACCAGAGCCCAGGGCAATCAGGGGGATTCCAGGGTATTGCAGGGTACTCGGGTAAGAG
>CAMYMX010000016.1 GCA_947259605.1 uncultured Polyangiaceae bacterium
TGGTCGCGCTGGCGCTCGTCGAGCCCTTGGAGCTCTTTCAGCACATCGCCGAGCAGGTCCGCGAGAAGCTTCTAGACCTGTTCAGCTGGGAGTCGGGCACCGCGACTTTTTACGATGGAGTTGACCCGCCCAGCAGCGGCTTTCCCCTGCGACTCGATGCCTGGGAGATCCTCGATCGTGGTCTGCGGCGCCGCATCGCCGCCGGCCTGGAAACCAAGCTGATCTTGGAACGTGGACAGGATCGCGTCGCTCAGCCCGGACGAATTGACACGGCTTTGGCTGTTGCGGCCCTCCCGGACGACATTCGGGCCGCGCTCAGACTTTGCGAGACACCGCAGAGCATCGAGCGGCTGGCGCAATTCGTCACTGAGCAGCCGGGCAACCGTGACCCACAGCGCGGTTACCGGGTCGTCGCGATTCTACTCAGCCTTGGCGCCGTCCAGTGGGTCTGAGCGCGGTCGCCGCCCCTCCTTGACCCTTCGATAGGCTGCTGCTAGCTCTGCGCCCGGCTTTTCTAGCCGAATTCATAGGAGTAGCGATGCCCAACGTACGTGTCCTCGTGTCCGACAAGCTCGCCGAGGCGGGGCTCCAAGTCTTGCGCGATGCGCCTGGTGTAGACCTCGAGTTTCGACCCGGCATGAGTGAAGATGAGCTGTGTGAGGTCATTGGTGACTACGACGGCCTCATCATCCGCTCGGCCACCCAGGTCACTCCGCGCGTCATCGAAAGCGCGGACCGCCTGAGAGTCGTCGGCCGCGCTGGGATCGGTGTCGACAACGTGGACATCCCGGCTGCGAGCCGACGAGGCATCGTAGTGATGAACACGCCTACGGGGAACTCGGTGACGACGGCCGAACACGCCCTGGCGCTGCTCGCCTCCCTCGCGAGGAAGATTCCACAGGCGGTCACGTCGATGCGCGGCGGCAAGTGGGAGAAGAGCAAGTTTCAGGGACGCGAAATCGCATTCAAGACGCTCGGTATCATCGGCCTCGGCAACATCGGACGTATCGTGGCCGACCGTGCACAGGGTCTGAAATTGAAGGTCATCGGCGTAGACCCGTTGATGAGCAGCGATCGCGCCGCCGAGCTCGGGATCGAGCTGGTCGAGCTCGACGATCTGTTCAAGCGGGCCGACTTTTTGACGATTCACGCACCGCTCACGCCCGAGACCAAAAACATGATCGACGACGCGGCCTTCAAGAAGATGAAGAGCAGCGCACTGCTGGTGAATGCAGCCCGCGGTGGGATCGTGGACGAGGAGGCCCTCGCTCGCGCGATCACCGCAGGCGAAATCGCCGGCGCCGCTCTCGACGTGTTCAGCAAAGAGCCAATCGATGGCGATCACCCACTGCTCAGTCTGGACAACGTCTTGTGTACGCCGCACCTCGGGGCATCGACCTCGGAAGCCCAGGAGCGCGTTGCCGTCGAAATCGCGGAGCAAGCGATCGGCTACCTTCAACTCGGCATCGTCAAGAACGCCGTCAACGTGCCAGCGCTCCCACAGGAAATCGCAGAGCGGCTCAAGCCGTATCTCGACGTCGCCAAGTTGCTCGGCAGCTTGGTGGGCCAGCTCGATCCGGTCGACGTGCGCGAGCTGCGGGTGACCTGCACGGGCGAAGCGGGCGAGCTCGGCGTGACTCCAATTGCGCGCGCAGCTCTCGCAGGGTTCCTCGAGCATCACCTCGAAGAGCCCGTCAATCCGATCAGCGCACCCTATGAGGCGCAAGAGCGCGGCATTCGTCTCGCCGAGGTCAAAGAAGCAAGCGACCGGTACGCGACGACGGTGCGCGTGACCGTCACCGGCGAAAAGGGCATCCACACGGCAACCGGCACACCGGGCCGCAGGGGCGAGCCGCGTCTCGTCGGCCTCGAGGGCTACGAAATCGACACCGTGATGGACGGCCCCCTCGTCATCATTCGCAACGAGGACCGACCCGGCGTCATCGGATCGGTCGGTACGCTGCTCGGCAACCGCGGGATCAACGTCTCGCGGATGCAGGTCGGGCTCGACGAACAGGGTGGGCAGGCATTGGCGATCTGGAACGTCGATTCGATCGTGAACAGCGACGCCCTCGACGAGATCCGCGGCATCGGGTACGTGAGCAGTGTGCATACGCTGAGGCTCTGAGATGCCCCCTTCGCCGCGAAAGCGACCGGCCCGGAGCGATGCGCGGCTCGGGACCTCGAGTCCTGGCCTGCCGATGACTCCTCCCGGTGGCATGCGCGACCTCCTGCCGCCCGAGTCCATGACGCGGACCCTTCTTTGGCAGGGGCTGATGGAGACCTTCGACCTCTACGGCTACCAGCGGGTCACCACCCCACCCGTCGAGTACGCGGAAGTGATCGAACGCGGGCTCGGCACGGTTGACCGCCGCGACCTCGTGCGATTCATCGAGCCCGATTCAGGCGAGGTCGCGCTGCTGCGGCCGGACATGACGCCGCAGATTGCGCGTATCGTCGCGACGAGGCTTCAAGATCGGCCCGCGCCCTGGCGCCTCTGCTACGAGGGCACGATCGTACGACGCCGACGGGGTCGCGCGCGGAAGCAACATCAAGTTCTGCAGTGCGGCATCGAGTGCGTCGGGCTGAAGGGTCCCGAAGCCGATGCCGAAGTGATCGAGGTTGCGGTTCGCGCGTGCGAACAAGTCGGCCTCGAGGATTTCCTGGTGGAGCTCGCACAGGTGAAGATCGGCGCGGAAGTCCTCGAACACGTTCCCGCCAAAGCCCGCCTCGCAGTAGTCGAAACGCTCGCCGCCAAGGACGCGACCAATCTCGAAAAGCTGCTCAAGGAGGCCGGGGTCATCGCCAATGAGCGACGGCGCCTGATCATGCTCTGCGATCTCTACGGAGAGCGTTCGGTACTCGCGGACGCGCGGCGGGGCCTCAGGAACAGCGCCGCGCGTCGCGCGCTGGACGAGCTCGAGCGGGTCGTGGAGCGTCTGGAGTCGGCGGGCCTTGGAAACCGGGTGGCGATCGACCTGAGCGACCTGCGCCGACACAGCTACTACACCGGGGTTAGCATGACGCTTCTCGCCGCGGGGCCGGGCGAGCCGCTCGGAATGGGTGGGCGCTATGACGACCTCCTCCGCCGGTACGACGCGCCCGCACCCGCGACCGGATTCGCTTTCGAAGTCGACAACGTTCTTTGGGCTCTGTCGGAGGCAGGCGTCTCGCTCGAAGGCAAGTTGCCTTTACGCGCCGTGGTGGCCGGCGGCAGCGACGCACGCCGTCGCCGCACGGCAGAGCTCTGGCGCAGCCGCAGCGCGAGAGTGGCTGTAATCCCATCGAAAAGCGCCGATGAAGCCAAGCGGTACGGGAAGGCCTGGGACTACGACCTGTTAATCTGGCATCAAGGGAGCGGCGCGCGTCTCACGCGATTGAGGGACGGTCGCACGCGGGCACTCGAAGGTGAGCCCGGCGACGAGCTGTTTGGGAAACTAGTCTCTTGGGCACGAGTTGGGAACGAATCATGAGCGCAGTGGTGGTGGTAGGGGCCCAGTGGGGCGACGAAGGCAAGGGCAAGGTCGTCGACCTCTACGCGCCGTACGCCGAGCTGATCGTTCGCTACGCGGGTGGGGCAAACGCAGGGCATACCCTCGTGGTCAACGGCGAAAAGCTGATTCTGCACTTGATCCCATCTGGCATTCTTCATGAGCAGACCCAGTGCGTCGTCGGCCAGGGCACGGTGATCGACCCCGCGGTGTTCCTGAAAGAGATTCAAGCATTGTCACAGCGCGGGGTGGCCACCGACGGCCGCCTCCTCGTGAGCCAGCGCGCGCACGTCGTCTTACCGCATCACAAGCTGATCGACGCGCTTCGAGAAAAGAAATCGAACGAGGCGATCGGAACGACCAAGCGCGGCATCGGCCCTTGCTACGAAGACAAAGTCGCGCGACGCGGCGTCCGCATGGGCGATCTGCTCCAGAGCGAAATGTTGCGTCGCAAGCTCGATGCAAACCTCGAATGCTGGCGCCCCGTGGCAGAAGACCTTGGCGGAAGCCTTCCAAGTGCCGAGGAAATTGCCGCGGAGTATGCCGCGCTCGGAGAGGCGCTTCGGGGATACATTGGCGACGCCGCTGCAATCGTGCGCAAGTCGATTGGAGCCGGCGAGAAGATCCTGCTCGAAGGCGCGCAGGGCACCATGCTCGACATCGACAATGGGACCTACCCGTTTGTGACGAGCTCGAACGCAGTGGCTGGCGGCGCCTGCGCTGGCGCGGGGATCGGACCCACCCAGATTCGCCGAGCCGTAGGGATCGCGAAGGCGTACACGACCCGCGTTGGCGGTGGCCCCTTCCCGACCGAGCTCGAGGACGAAACCGGCCAACTTCTCCGCGATGCAGGCGCCGAGTATGGCTCGACCACCGGTCGTCCGCGCCGATGCGGCTGGCTCGATTTGGTCGCGCTTCGGCACGCGGTGGCGGTCAACGGCCTTGGCGAGCTGGCGATCACGAAGCTCGACGTCCTGACGGCTGTCGACGCGATCCAGCTCTGCGTCGCCTACGAGCTCGACGGAGAGCGGCTCGACTACCCGCCGTACGAGCGGATCGAAGCCGTCGAGCCGGTCTATGAGACGCTCGAGGGCTGGGACGAAGATCTATCCGGCTGCCGAACACGCGCCGACCTGCCTGCCGCCGCGCAGGCTTACCTCGCTCGGATCGAACACGAGGTCGGCTGCCCGATCGGCGTGGTCAGCGTCGGCCCCGATCGCGAGGAAACCGCAGACCTTCGCGACCCGTTCGCAACCTAGGTTTCGACGCACGCCGTGAAATCGATTTCTACCTTTGCGCCCTTGGGGAGCGCCGCGACCTGCACAGTCGCGCGCGCCGGCGGCGTATGACCCTCGAAGAACTGCGCATAAACCTGATTCATCTTCGAGAATTCGCTCATATCCGTCAGGTACACCGTCGCTTTCACGACGTCACCTCGACTCACTCCAGCTTTCGCGAGAACCGCGTCTAGGTTTTCGAGCACCTGCCGCGTCTCCGCTTCGATATCGCCGCCGCCACGCATCTGTCCGTCAATTGGGTCGAGCGCGAGCTGTCCTGAACAGTACACCCAGGCTCCGACGGCGACGGCCTGGCAGTAAGGCCCGATCGCGGCGGGTGCTCGATCGGTCTCGATTCGTTTGTTCGTCATGATTCCATGCTACTTCATACTCGCATGAAGGTCGCGACGTGGAACGTGAACTCGATCCGGGCACGCCGGCAGCATGTGGTCGACTGGCTCGATGCCGCGCAGCCGGACGTGCTCTGTCTCCAAGAGCTCAAAGTGGCCGAGAGCGACTTTCCTTACGAAGAAATCAAGGATTGCGGCTACGAAGCCGCGGTGTTCGGGCAGAAGACCTACAACGGCGTAGCGATCTTGAGCCGCCGTCCGATGTCGAACGTCGTTACGGATCTGGGCGATTCGGAAGATGACCCGCAGGCCCGCTTGATCAGCGCAGAGGTCGACGGGGTGACGATCTTCAGCGCCTACTTTCCGAACGGCGGAGAGGTGGGCTCGGACAAGTTCGAGTACAAGCTTCGATGGATTCGGCGACTTCGGGAGGCGCTTGACGGGCGATTCGACCCCGACGCCGATCGGGTCGCCCTCTGTGGTGACTTCAACGTAGCGCCCTTCGATGACGACATCGGAAGGCCCACCGAATGGCGGTCGTCGGTGCTCGCGTGCGATGCCGTTCGTGACGCGTTGATCGAGCTTGCTTCGTTTGGGTTGCGAGACGTCTTCCGACCCTTTCATCCGACCGGTGGCGTCTTCTCTTCGTGGGACTACCGAGGCAGCGGATTCGAGAGAGGCAACGGACTTCGGATCGACCACGTGTACTGCACCGCGAAGCTGGCCGAACGCACGATTGGCGCAATCGTCGACCGGGAGGAGCGGGCGCGCAACTCCCCCTCAGACCACGCACCGGTCGTCGTGGAGTTCGCGTGAGCTCGCTGCTGGTCTTGGCTGGTTGCGCCCTCGTCCCCTGGGTCACCTGCTCCCTCTTCCGCGCCTGGTTTCCAGTGCACGGGTCTGCCTCCGAGCCGACCCGAGAGCGAGCGCTGTGGCACTATCGGCGCACCTGCCTCTTCGTCGGCGTGTTCGCCCTTCCGGCGGCCGCCGTTGCCGGCGCGCTCGCTGCCCACCCGGCGCTGTCAACGCGGTTTCCCACCTCCGGTGCATGGTTTTTTGGCGGCGTAAGCATGACGACCGCCGGAGTCGCCATCGCGTTGGCCAGGCGTACCCCCGAAGAAGCCGCGGCGATGTCAAAGCTAGAAACCGCCGGGCGCGCGGTGCAGGTGTCCGCGATGCCCATTGTCGCCACCGGGCTCGCCTTGCTCGGGAGGTTCGTCGTCCAGCGGCTCGATTGGTCAGGCGGCGTCGCAGAGCCGATCATCGTGGCGCTTCTATCCGTGGTCGCCGTCGTCGTTGTGAGCCCCTGGCTCGTCATCAAGCTCGGCGTTTGGCCGGCGTTCCCCAAACGCCTGACGATCGGTGGTCGTCCCTGGCGCCTTGCACATCTTCCGGCGCCGACGCCCTATCTCACGCACGCCGCCGCACTACCCTGGCTGAGGACCGCATTGGTGAGTGACGGCTTGTTCAACCGTGCTCCGGAGCGTGACTGGCAAACGATGGTGAGATACGAGGCGGGGGGCTCGCTGAGCTCGCGGGGGAAGCGCGCGCCACGCTGGGCCCTCGCCGTTGGGCTGTCCGTCGTGCTGTTCATGGCCGCCGACGCCATTGGTGCGGACGAGCCGCGCAAGCTCGTTGCAGCGACCGCCTTGGCCGTCTTCTTCACCTTAGCGGCAAGCTGGTTCGCCAATCGGCGCTCGTCGCCGAAGCTGTCGCTCGATTCGGAAGGTCCATCGATGGAGGAGCTCGCTCAGTCGCTTCGCAGTCTGCCGCCGTTTCTCGGCCAGGCACTGCCACGCACCTCACACTCGCCGCTCGGGCAAGCGCTCTACGATCGTTTGTATGCTCTCGGCCACGACCCCGGACGAAGACCCGTTCGATGAACGCCCAGATGCGCGCGTCCTTCGCCTTGTCTACGCTGCTGGCGCTATCGATCGGCTGCGGAGGTTCGCGTGTGCCTGCGGAAACCGCACCGTCGTCCGAGCAGGTTCCTACGGGCCCGCTGCCCGACGGCACCCGTCCGACGCGCTACCGGTTGAGCCTCACCATCATCCCGGAGCAAGACAGGTTTTCGGGAACGTCTGCGATCGGCATCGAGCTCGATGCACCTTCCGCCTCGATTTGGATGCACGGCCAGGGCCTGGACGTCACGGCGATCTACGCGACGCACGCGGCGGCACGCATCCGAGCGACCTGGACACCGCAGACCGCGGATGGCGTCGTACGCGTCGATTTTCAAGAGCCCTTGCCGGCAGGCAGAAGCACCTTGTACGTGGAGTATTCGGCGGAATTCGACACGCCGCTGCGCGGGCTCTACCGCGTCGAGTCGGCCGGGAGCGCGTACGCCTTCACCCAGTTCGAGTCGATCAGCGCCCGCCTTGCGTTTCCCTGCTTCGACGAGCCCCGGTTCAAGACCCCGTTCGAAGTGACCCTCACCGTTCCCGCAGGCCAGTTCGCCGCGGCGAACACCCCGGTCGAACGCACGATCGATCTCCCCGACGACCTTCAGCGCGTCAGCTTCGTGCCGACTCTGCCGCTGCCGACGTATCTCGTGGCCTGGGCCGTCGGCCCGCTCGATGTCGTCATCGGACCGGCGATTGGTTCGAGCGAGGCACGCCCGCTCCCCATTCCGCTTCGCGGGATCGCCGCCAAAGGCCAGGGGGAACGGCTGCACCACGCCCTCAATCGAACCGGCCGCTTCGTGTTGGCACTCGAGAACTACTTCGGCATCCCCTACCCATACCGGAAGCTCGACTTGGTCGCGGTCCCCGATTTCGCGGCCGGCGCCATGGAGAACGTCGGTTTGATCACCTTCCGCGAGTGGCTCCTGCTGCTCGACGAAGGGCGGGCAACCGAAAGCCAACGGCGCGCATTTGGCTACGTGTTGGCGCACGAGCTTGCGCACCAATGGTTTGGAAATCTCGTCACGATGCCCTGGTGGGACGAAATCTGGCTCAACGAGGCCTTCGCGACCTGGATGGGTAACAAGGTCATGCAGGAACTGCACCCCGAATACCGGGTAGAGCTCGGCGCGCTAGCCTCGACGCAGCGCGCGATGCGGCTCGATAGCCTGGGCAGCGCGCGCAGCATCCGTCAGCCGATCGAGACCAACCACGACATCAAGAACGCTTTCGACAGCATCACCTACGAAAAAGGCGGGGCGGTCCTTGCGATGTTCGAGCGCTGGATGGGCGCCGAGACCTTCCGTGATGGCATCCGACTCTACCTACGGCGCCACGCAGGCGGGACGGCAACCTCCACCGAGCTTCTCGCGGCGCTCGACGAAGTCAGCGACCTCGACGTCACGCCGCCGTTTCTCTCGTTCCTCAATCAGCCCGGCGTCCCCTTGGTAACGGGGGCGGCAGACGCTTCCTGCGATGCCGGCATTCGAACGCTGCAGCTCTCCCAAGAACGCTACTTCCCCATTGGTTCACGCGGCGATCCGGATCGCATTTGGGAGATTCCGCTCTGCATTCGGCACTCCGCGGGCACGACCTGCACTTCATTGAGCAGCGCCAAAGGAAACATCGAGCTGCCAGGCTGCCCCTCGTGGTGGATGCCCAACGCGGACGGCGCAGGCTACTTCCGCTTCTCGATGTCTGCCGATGACTGGACTCGACTCCGCACCCGGGGCTTCCGCGAGCTCTCCGACCGTGGACGGATCGCGGTCGCGGACAGCGTCGAGGCCTCTTTCGATCGAGGCGCCATGGACATCGAGCCTCTGCTTCCGTGGTTCGACAATTGGGTCTCGAGCCCGTTGAGACAGCTGGCCGTCGCACCGATGAGGCCGCTTCGCTTCCTGATCGACGAGGCTTCGCCGCCCGCGCTTCGCAGGAGGGTGATGGCGTACGCGGGCAAGCTCTACCGCAAACGCTACCGGCAGCTTGGCTGGCGGTCACGAGCGACGGATTCGAGCGACACGAAGCTTCTTCGTGAAGCCGTCATACGATTCATGGTCATGGACGTTCGAAACGAAAACGCGCGAGCGCGTGCGGCTCGCCTGGGCAGAACCTACATCGGCTACCGGTCCACGGCGAACCGGGGGATCGTCGATGCTCAGTTGGCAGGGCTCGTGCTGGCGACGGCCGTCCAAGAGGGCGACGAGGGGCTGTTCGACCATTTGCTCGTTCTTCTCGAATCGAGCAGCGACGCGACCGGTCGCAGCCGGATCCTCTCCGCCCTCGGGCACGCGGAAACGCCAGAGCTCTCGGCGCGCGCACTCAACCTGGCGCTCGACCCACGTCTCCGCGTCAACGAAATCCGCCATGTGCTGCACACCCAGTTCCGCAACTCTCGTACGCGCGACCGCGCGTGGAAGTGGCTCACCGAGAACTTCGATGACCTCGCCGCACGATTTGGCAGCGGGGAGCTCGGTGCCTCGCCGTGGCACGCAGCATCGTTTTGCAGCACGGACGCGGCCGCTGAGGTCGAGCGCTTTTTTGAACCCCGGGTGGCCGAGCTTTCAGGCGGGCCGCGCAACCTGGCCGGTGCAGTCGAGGCGATTCTGCTCTGCGCTGAAAAGGCCAGCGTGTACACGCCGGGCGTCAAACGCGCCTTTGGCTTGCGCTAGAGCGCTGCCTATGTGCCTGTGAATACAGGCGCCCGCTTTTCGAGAAACGCCTCCATGCCTTCGCTCTGGTCTTTGGTGCCAAAGGCGTCCCCGAAGGCAGCCTGTTCGAGACGATTCCCCTCCGGCAACGGCAGGTCGATGCCATCCCGGATCAGGCGCTTCGCAGCCGCAACCGCCAAGGGCCCCTTGCTCGCAATCTCGGCGGCTGTCTTGGTGGCCGCCGAGAGCAATTCATCGGGCACGAACACCGCGTTGGCCAAGCCGATCCGGAGCGCTTCCTGCGCGTCGATCATCTTCCCAGTGTAGATGAGCTCGCGGGCGAGCGCGGAGCCGACACGTCGCGAAAGACGCTGGGTTCCACCGAAGCCAGGGATGATCCCGAGGTTCACCTCGGGCTGACCGAACTTGGCTTTGCTAGAGGCGTAAATGAAGTCACACGCAAGTGCGAGCTCACATCCACCGCCCAGCGCAAAGCCATTGACCGCGGCGATCACGGGACAGCGAAGGTTTTCGATCGCGGTGAAGACCCCGTGTCCGAGCGCACCAAAGCCACGTCCCTCGGCTTCGCTCATGCCTTTCATCGCGGCGATGTCGGCGCCCGCGACGAATGCCTTCCCGGTTCCGGTAATCACGGCGGCCCAGACGTCGTCTTTGCCAGCCAGGGTCTGGATCGCGGCACCCAAGTCGGAGAGAACCTCCTCGCTGAGCGCGTTGAGCTTTTCAGGTCGGTTGATCGTCAAGATGCTGACGGGGCCGTCCTGGGTCACTTCCACAAACGAGGTCATGGCGCGCACTCTAGCCTAAGAGGTCTTGGCTGCCACCACCGTGGCGAAGCACAGCGCACGCTAGGGCTGAGGCTCGCCCATTGCGCTGCGCACCAGGGCCTCAGCGCTCGAATAGGGATCGGCCCGGCGATCTACGATATCGCGTAGCTTCTCACTGACCTGCTCGGCAAAGCGCGCGTCGACGGCTTCAATCAGTGCCTGGTACAAAATCGCATGGAACTCCGCAACCTGCCGCTCCGCCTGAATAGCCTTGCCAGTCTCGGTTGTCGTGAGGAACGCGCGGTGCTTGGAGAACGCATCGACCAAGTCGGCCAGCCCTTCCTGACGGTGTGCGACGGTCTTGAGGATTGGGGGTAACCACTCGCCGTCCTCGGCTTCGGGCGCTGCTCGAAGTGTCGACACCGCGGTGTGCCCCTGCGTTTTGCTGACTGGGCTCGGCACGCGTCGAAGCGCGAGCATCTGCTGAAGGTCTTGCACCGTAGCGTCCGCGCCAACGCGGTCTGACTTGTTCACGGCGAACACGTCGGCCACCTCCAGGATGCCAGCCTTGATCGCTTGAATGTCGTCGCCCAGGCCCGGTGCCATCACGACGAGCGTAGTATCCGCCAGCTGGGTCACCTCGAGCTCGTCCTGTCCGACGCCCACCGTCTCCAAGAGCACCACGTCGAACGTCGAAGCGCGCAGGACGTGAAGCACGTCGCCTGTCGACCGGGAAAGGCCTCCGAGGTGCCCCCGCGTCGCGATCGAACGAATGAACACCCCTTCATCGGTGAAGTGCTGCTGCATGCGGATGCGATCGCCGAGGATCGCGCCGCCCGTATAAGGGCTCGTTGGATCGACGGCGAGCACCGCAACGCGCTTGCCCTGCTCGCGGTAAAGCCGAATCAAACCATCGACCAGCGTGCTCTTGCCCGCACCAGGTGTGCCGGTCACACCGATCACGTACGCGCGCCCTTCATGCGTGAAGATCCGCTTCAACAACTCGAATGCGTGCGAGTCCCGCTCGTCGATCAGGCGGCAGGCACGCGCCAGGGCCCGCATGTTCCCGTCTTGGATTCCCTGGACCAGCGTCGACAGGTCAGACAACGGCTTCTCCTCCGCCTGGCTCTCAAAGAAACATGGTTTGTTGGTGGGCGATGCTGGATTTGAACCAGCGACTTGTTCCGTGTGAAGAAACCACTCTACCCCTGAGTTAATCGCCCAATTCGAAACGGCGCGGAGCCTAAACGACGACAAGCCAAGCGACAAGCCGACCGATGGCCTAACACGATTGACCCGACGATCGAAGAGCAGTTCGCGACGGGCGTACCGGGACGCGAAAAAAAGCGCGACACGGGGCTGCGTCCAACGGCTGGGTGCCGCTGATTGGCTTGTGCTGCCGCGGGTGTTGGGGGTCAGGTCTTGGGTGGGTTAGCTGGTACGGTTTGGTTGAACCGCCCCGCCCACCCCCACCCGTAATCCTCCCTGGCGCGGCATTCGCTGCGCTCTGCCTTGCCGGCGCATTCGCGCCGGGCTTCGCCCTTTGGGCTCGCGCTGCCGCCTGCCGTAACGAAGCCGGGTTCGCCTAGTGGTACTAGTCTGAGCCGCCGCCGAGCTTGGCCTTCAGCAAATCCCCAAAGGTGCCGAGTCCCTGCTGGGCCGACTCCTTGCGGTACTCGCGGACGGCCTTTCGTTCGTCGTCGAGGAGGCGGGCGCGAACCGAGCAACGGAGTGACCCGTCGCGCTCGGTGCCGATCACCTTCACCTCGATGACATCACCCTGAGAGACGCCCTTTTTTTTGTCGTCGTTCGCGTCTTGAAGCTCGCGGCTTCGGATGAAACCGCGCCCGCGCTTTCCGAGCATGCCTTCGACTTGGACTTGAACACCCGTGTGGTCGACCCGCTTGACGATCACCGACACGACCGAGCCCGGCTTCATCGAGCGCGGCGCCTTGCCAACTTCGATTGCTCCGGCTTCGATCGCGGCAGCATCGGCCTCGGACAGTTTCGAAAGCGAAATGCGCCGCTGCTCACGATCGACCCGCTCGACCACGACGTGAATCTCATCGCCTTCGGCGACCGCCTGTTTGGCGTGCGTGAGCTCTCGGCTCCCGCCGAGCTCCGAGATGTGAAGTAGCCCTTCGATGTTATCCTGAAGTTGAACGAACGCACCGAATTCCGTCGTCCGGACGACCTTGCCCTTGATGGGCGTTCCGGGTCGGATCGTGTCTTTGGCAGCCTCCAGCGGGTCGGGCTGACAGGCGCGCATCGAGAGCGACACGCGGCCAAAGCGGTCTTTGCGCGACGCCTGCTGAACCTTCAGGACTGCGACTTCGACCTCATCGCCGACTTTGGCAGCGTCCTGCGGTCGGACGCCCCGGCCCCAGGAAACCTCGCTCATGTGAACCAGGCCGTCGAGGCCATCTCCCAGATCGACCAGCACGCCGTAATCGCGCACTTCGACCACCTTACCCGGGAGCTTCATGCCAACCTCGAGCTCGGCCATTCGCTCGCGGGCCCGCTGCCTGGCTTGCTTTTCGAGGATGTTCCGTCGGCTGACGATGATGCTCTTCTTGCCGCCCTTATCCTGCGGCAAGGAGAACTCGCATCGCTGCCCTAGGAACGTCTGTGGGTCTTCGATGGGCGTCAGCGACATGGCGCTCGCCGGGCAGAACGCGCGCACTCCGCCAACGAGCACGTCGAAGCCGCCGCGATTGTATCCGTAGACGAGCCCCTGGACGCGTTGATGCAAATCGCGGGCAGCGCGCAACGCCTTGCGGACCGCCGGCTTGTCGATGATCCGATTCACGATCACGATGTGCCCGCTCTCCGCAACCCCAGCGATGCGGCCACGAAAGATCGCGCCGACCTGCGGAGCGTCGAGCTCGGGCAAGGGGTCGAGGAGGCTGAGATCAGCGTCCGCGGGATCTTCGGGAGGTTCGGTCAGGGCCAGCGGGTCGGCCACAGTCTTGGTCGTCGACTCCGCGGCGGACTCGGTTGTCGGCATCGCGGGAGCCTGGGGCACTTCAACCATGCTGGTTGGGTCGAAGGCCTGTGCTGCCACCACTGTGTCTGCTTCGGCGAGCTCGTCGATGTCGGTGACGTCCGTGGAGGAAAACTCCCACTCGGTGGTGTCGCGTTCCACTGCCTGCGCGACCTCAGGTAGCGGCGCCTCGGCCGGCGCCGCGTCAGCAACCGGTGCGTCCGCGACGGGAGCCTCGGCAACCGGTGCGTCCGCGACGGGAGCCTCGGCAGCCGGAGCCTCCGATGAAGCAGCTTCGGGAGTCGCATCGACTCCTGGCGTTGATGGTTGCGCTGCGTGCGTGATGACTGGAATGTCGCGCGGCTCGTTCACGTCGGCGATGGCGCTGGCCTTCCCGAACACGTCGATGACGACCGCTCCGTGCTCCACGCGCTCGACGCGTCCCGCGATCTCCTCGCCGGGCGAGAATGCGTGCTTGCGGGTCACGCCGCCGGAGAACAGATGAACGAACGGAGCATGATGATGCCCGGACTTCGCATCCTCAGGGGCCTCGCTCGCGCCTTTCTTCTTGCGACGCCGGCGACGCTTCTTCTTGCCTCCCGCCGCCTCCAGATCCCCCGCGGCGCTGGGTGTGTCCGTTTCGGGCGCAGCGTCCCCAGCGACCGTATCGGCCTGCCCCTCCGCCGCGGCGACGTCTCCTGAAACCGTATCGGCCTCCGCCGTGGTCGAGTTCCCGGTCCCGGTATCGTGCCCGCTTCCGGCCTCGGCGACGGTCCCGGCTTCGGATTCACGGGGGGCCTGAGATTCCACAGGCGCCACCTCTCCGTCTGAGGTCTCACTTGTTTTGGAATCGGGGTCAGTCATGCGCAGTCCTCGCGCGCGAAAGACGCTCAACGCAGATGCGGAACGTCCGGGTTATAGGGCTCGTAGATTAGGCAGTGGCCGATTCGCCGTCAAGCGACCGTGTTGTTGCCGCAATCCGCCCAGCCCCCTAACCTCGGCTCGGCATGTCCGAGGGAGGTCGAGAGCGTCGGGAATCGGGTCGAGCCGAGCTCGAATTGACCGTGAAATACGAACGGCTGAACGCGCTTCTCTCGGACTACACCCAGAACATCTGTCAGGGGGGCACCTTCATTCGAACCGATCGCCCCCTTCAGGTCGGGACTGTGCTCTCCTTCACGATTCAGGCGCCACAGCTCGAAGATGGCATCGTCCTCCGGGGGGTCGTCCGATGGGTCGTCGAGGTCGCACAGTCGCCCGGCAGTCGCCCGGCAGGCATGGGAATCGCCTTCGTTTATGACTCTCCCGATGAAAAAGAAGCGGTCGAAATGCGACTCGACCGACTGATGGCTCAGGCCCTCGGACCCACGGCCTTCGAAAAGCTGATGGGCCGGCCGGCCCCCTCGGTGCGCCCGGAGGACGGCTCTCCGTGACGCCCCGGGTACAGATCCTACGGGGTGATTTAACCCAAGAAGCCGCCGACTCGATCGTGAACGCCGCCAACCGGAAGATGCTCGGCGGGGGTGGTGTCGACGGCGCGATCCATCGGGCCGCGGGCCCGGCCCTTCTCGAAGCCTGCCGCGCGATTCCCGAAGTCCAACCGGGCGTCCGCTGTCCGACCGGCGAGGCCCGAATCACACCCGGCTTCGAGCTTCCGGCACGCTACATCATTCACACCGTGGGCCCGGTCTACCGAGGACATCCACGGGACGCCGAGCTCCTGGCCTCCGCGTTCCGCTCGTCGCTCGAATTGGCTGTGGCGCACGAGCTTCGCTCGATCGCGTTTCCTGCGATCTCTTGCGGTGCCTATGGTTACCCAGTCGAGGACGCGGCGGCCGTTTCGGCGGCGGTCGTGCACGAGCGTGCCTGGGCGTTGGACGAAATCCGGTTCGTGCTTTTCTCGATCGATGTCCTGCGGGCCTGGACTCGCGCGTTTGAATGACCGCTAGAAGTCGACGACCGAAAGTCGTTGACGCTCCTTGTCCTCGGGCCGGTCCCAGCTGTTCTCGAGCTTGAGCACGCCGCGCGGACACATGTGCGCACACATCCCGCAACCCACGCACGACGCGCGCGTGAAGCTCTGGTCGGCCTGCGCGTATGAGCGAACGTCGATTCCCATTTCACAATACGTGCTGCAGTTGCCGCAGGAGATGCACATCCCGGGTTTAACCTTGATTCGATAGCGCCCCACCTTTTGAATCCAGCCGAGGACCGCCGCCATCGGGCAGAAGTTTCGGCACCAGACCCGCGGACCGAAAACCGGATAGAGCCCCGTGCCGATCACGCCGGCCAAGATCGAGCCAACCGCGAACCCGTAGAAGCTCTTGATCGACCAATCCTTCCAGTCGTCCCCGGAGATGATCCGATGAAACGTCGGGTGGTCGCTCCCGATCAGCCAGTCGAGACCAATCAGAAACGTCGTGGCGATGGCGATCAGCAGCACCAAATGAATGCTGAGCTGCTCGAATCGCCAGGACTTCGTCGACTTGCTCGTGAGATGTCTCCACGGGTCGCCGAAAGTGTTGGCCAAGCCGCCGCAACCACAGACCCAGGAGCAGTACCAGCGCTTGCCGTAGAGCACGGCCAGCACCGGCGCGGCAAGGAGCGAGCCCACCACGGTGTAGAGCGCGAAATACAGGGGAACGTCCGCCAGCGTCTGGGGATACAGATAGTCGTACTTGAGCGGCCAGAAGTACGAAAAATAGAGCTCTTTGCCTCCAAAGAGCGGCATGATGAATGGAAGCGTGAACCCGAGCGCGATTTGAATCGCGACGTTCACCGTGATCCGATAGCGATTGTACCGGCTGTTGCCATGGCGCCGCAGGTAGTACGTGGCGCCGGCGATCATCGCGACCGAATAGAGGAAACCGTAGAGGTACCAACGATTACGCAGTCCAACCGCTTCAGAAAACGCGGTGAACGGGGCCACGCCAAATTGCTCTTGAACTTTGTGCTCCCAATAGAGCACGACGTAGAAGCTGACCAAGAGCAGCGAGATCGTGAGCCCGAGAAGGCTTCGGTTGCGCCAACCCTCGCGGTAGGTCGTCAGTAGCCCGTTTTGTCCTTGCTGGTCCACCTCAGGCCCCCGAAATGCGGAGCGGCGGAACGAGCTCGGTGTCGAACGCCGCATCGTTTAGGTGAGCGAGAACCCAGTCGAGGCTTCGCTGCTCTTCAATCCAGCGGATGAGAACGCTGTGATCCCATCGCCGACCCAGCATGTTGAACCCGACGACCCGGTCCCGCTGGACGACCACCCGCGTGGTGCTTCGGACCTTGCCCCGTTCCTCGAAAAACCAGCTTTTCTCGCCATCGAGGTTCCAGTTCACCAGCCCGGCGGTCGTGTACTCGATGTCCATCAGCTTCGCCGAGTTGTACCAGGCGCCCCTTTGGTAGCGCGACGAATCTCCGAGCAACCGTCGCCCGGCCACACGGCCCTGATCGCGCGCCGTGTACCAGAGCTGCTCGGGGCGCCGAGTTCCGTCGAACCAACGCACCGATGCACAGTCGCCCGCCGCGAATACGCCCGTGACGCTCGTCTTCAAAGATTCGTCGACGACGATGCCGCCGCGCTCGTCGAGCTCGATCGCCGAGCCCGCCAGCCAGGACGTGTTGGGCACCACCCCAATCGCGATCACGACGCAATCGACCTCGTAGCGCCCTTCGTTGGTGCGCACAGCGTTCACGTTTCCCTCGGAGTCAGCCTCGAGCATTTCCACCTCGTGCTCGAGATGCACGTCGACGCCATGATGGCTCATCCGGTCGGCGATCCACTGCGATTCGCGCGGATCGAGCGCAATCGGCCAGAACCATTCTTCGCGGATGAAAAACCGGGGCCGCAGACCCGCCGTCACCGCAACCTCCACCGCCTCAATCCCGATGAGGCCTCCGCCGATGATCGCCGGCCGTTGCGCCAACCGACCTCGGCGCTCCGCCGCGACTTCGCGAAATCGATACGGGGAATCACTGGCGCTCGCTTGGAGATGCGCGTTGGGTCTCGGAGGGGCGCCCGCGCGGGAGCTGCCGCCGTGTACCTCGTGCTCGTACCAGGCGAGGTCCTGCAAGGTGACGAAGTAGCCGACGCCGCGCGCGTCGGTTCCTGGCCACGGTCCG
>CAMYMX010000017.1 GCA_947259605.1 uncultured Polyangiaceae bacterium
CATCCGGGGCGTCGTGACCTGCCAAGTGCGCAAACCGCTCGACGAGCTCCTTGCCTGCACGACCGACGCTCTTCTGCGACGACTTGAAGTACGCCAGGAGCCACTTCGGCCCAAACGCGCGCAGCATGCTCCAGTTCATCACCGCAATGGTCCGCATTCCGAGCGCGCCCTGACCCATCAGGATGCGGCTCATCCGGTTGAGCTCCCAGTGCGCCTGCATTCGCTTGATCGCGAGTCCGCCGTCGCGCGAAACGATTTCGTAGAGAAGGTTGGCCGGAACCTTCATCGTCAGGCCGGTCTTGAGGTTGGTCGTGTGGATGTCAACCGCGCGAAAGACGTGCATGTCGGAGACGATGTCCTGGCGTACCACCATTTCGATTCCGCTTGCCGCAATGAACGCCTCGTAAAACCGGCCCAACTCGTCACCCAAGCGACCCTGCCGGCGTCCCTTGTGAGAGGCTGCAGTGCCGACGGGGTCCTCGAGAACCGCGTCGTCGGCGTACAGTGCGAGCCAGCGTTCTTTGTCGTGCTGCGCAGCGAGCTCAGGAGATGCCTTGGCCGCGCGCAGGACGGCTTCGCGATCGGAGGGGGATGAGGCTGTTCGAAGCGAGGGTTGAGCCATGGACGGCGGTTTTACCACAGCTCCGCCCTAATCGCTTTTATCGGAAGCCCCGTTGGATTCTTCGGCCATCGGCGCTTCTTTCGGTGGAGCGGCCTTGTTGATGAGCCCCATGACGGTCACGGCAAGCAGGTCGTCGTCCGCCTTGCCAAGTGGGCACAGCTGCCGGCCCAAGTATTCGCATGCTTCGAGGCGCGCCTTGTCCGGGTCTTCGACGTACTTCCCATCCCGCGTGTACCACAGGCCCTGCTTGGTCCGCGCGAGCAGGCCATTTGAATACTTCCACTGTCCGAGCGCACTCTTGGCCTTCGCGCCGCTGGGGTAAAACCACTCGCCGCTACGGCTTTTGGCGCGACGTCCGTTTGGATGGTTGAGCTCGAGATAGCCGCGCACGATGATGCGCCCGTTGGACCAGGTCGTCGTCGGTTGGCGCGTCACGCGATAGCCAACATACGGTGCGCAGACCTCCCGACGAAGCTGCGACAAGTCTCGCCGATCCTGGAGTTCGAGGCCCCGCTTGTAGCGGCTCGATTCTTCATCGAGCCGCGCAAGAAAGTCCATGATGGTGAGCTCCTCGCATGTGGGCGATGCCGTGAGGACCCGCTGCGACGTGCTAGTTGCGCTTACCAGCAGCGCAACCGCGAGCGTCAAAACCATCAGTGGAGACTTAAAACCCATGACGATCGACGCCCGGCGGTGACTCGTTATTCATCGGACGGTGCATGGCCCCGCGGGCCTCGTGCGCTCCGGCGTCGTAGGCGATTCGCCTCCGCGAAACGCCCTTCAGCCCATTTGATCATCTGTTGATGCGTCCCGTCGATGTCCTTGTGGCCGTTGCGTTGCACGTAGGTTCCGTCCGACCGCATGTCCCAGGCGCTTCGCTGGTCATCAACCAGAATGTCGAGAACCGTCCGAATCTCGGCCTGCAGCGCTTCGGGCTCTACCGGGGTCAGCACCTCGACACGGCTCACGAGGTTTCGTGTCATGCAATCGGCCGAGCCGATGTAGTACTCCTCGTCGCCGCCGTTGCGAAAATAGTAGACCCGCGAGTGCTCGAGGAATCGGCCGACGACGCTGACGACGCGAATGTTGTCGGAAAGCCCCGGAACGCCTGGGCGCAAGCGGCAAGAATCGCGCACGATCAGGTCGACGTGAACCCCAGCCTGCGACGCTTCGTAGAGGGCACGCGTGATGTCGACGTCCTCTAGCGCGTTGGTTTTGATCTGAATGACGCCTTTTTGCCCCTCGCTGACCCGCCGGATCTCGCGCCGGATCTTTTTGAGGAGCGCAGGCTTCAGAAGCTTTGGCGCCGGCAAGAGCTTCTTGTAGCTGCGATTTGGTTTGTAACCAGTGGTCAGATAGTTGAAGAGCTCGGTCGCGTCGCGGCCAATGTCGGGATCGCAGGTGAGAAGGCCGAGGTCGGAGTAGAGCTTCGCCGTCTCCTCGTGATAGTTCCCGGTCCCGAGATGCACGTAGCGGCGCAAACCGTCGTGATCGCGTCGGACCACCAAGATGATTTTGCAGTGCGTCTTTAGCCCGACGATCCCGTACGTCACGTGAATGCCGGCCTGCTCGAGCTTGCTCGCCCAGTTGATGTTGGCCTCTTCGTCGAAGCGGGCCTTGAGCTCGACCGCGACAGCGACCTGCTTGCCGTTGAGGGCCGCATTGATGAGATGCTGAATGACGCGCGATTTCGAGGAGGTGCGATAGAGCGTCATCTTGATCGCGCGGACTTTGGGATCTTCGCTCGCCTCGCGCAGAAACCGCTCCACCGAGGTTCCAAACGCTTCGTAGGGATGGTGCAGGAGGAGAGCGCCCTGCTCCCGGATGGCGTGAAAAATGTTGCTTCGACCAACGAGGCTCGCCGGGTCCACCGGCCGGTGATCGGCATCCCGGTGCTCGGGTATGTCGAGGACCGCAAGCTGAAACAAGTCGCCGATCCCGAGGAAGCCGTCTACTTCGAAAACGTCGGCCTGCTCGTCGAGCCCGAGCTCCGCCGCCAAGCGGCCGCGATGCGTCGAGTCCATGCCACGGGCGATTTGGATCCGAACGATGGGCGCAAACTTTCGCTCTTGGAGCTCCGATTCGATCAGCGCCAGCAGGTCGTCCGCTTTGTCTTCATCGCTTTCGACGTCGGCGTTGCGGGTGACCCGGAATAGCTCGGTGCGTTCGATGACCATTCCGGGAAACAAAAGGTCGAGGTTGTTGGCCATGATCTCTTCGAGAGCGACGAAGGTCATGGAATTGCGCACTTGAATGAACCGCGGAACACCGGAGCCGAGCGGCACCTTCACACGCGCCATCAAGGGCGTCGGGTCGCTCGGGTAGTGCAGCGACACCAACAAGTTCAGTGAAAGATTCGACACGAACGGGAATGGATGCGCCGGGTCCATCGCTTGTGGCGTAACCAGTGGAAAGATGTTTTCGAGGTAGTCGTCTCGAAGCCAGCTCTGATCGGCCTCGGGAAGGGACTCGTAGGACGCGATCTGCACGCCGATCTCACCAAGCTTCTCTTGAAGGGCGACCCAGAGACCCTGTTGTTCGGTGGTCAGGGCCCGGATGAGCTCGTGCGACTCCTTGATCTGTTGAATCGGCGTGCGGCCGTCGACCGTGAGCTTGTGAACGCCGGCTGCCACCTGCTGCTTGAGGCCGCCGATGCGCTTCATGAAAAACTCGTCGAGAATCGAACCGGTGATCGCGATGAACTTCACACGCTCGAGCAACGGAGTTCGGCTGTCGTCGGCTTCGTGAAGGACGCGCTTGACGAAAGCGAGCCAGGTCAGCTCTCGGTTGAGGTACTGCTCCGGCGCATCAAGATCGATGTCGGTCGATGCCGGCTTCGGTTCTGCGATCGAAGCGCCGGACGACGGGTGTCCGTTGGTCGTGGAAGGAGTGCTCATGGAAGGGAATCGGTGAATTCCTAGTGTAGCGCGCGATCGTCGCTGCGATCTAGGTGCGAATATGCGCAGGGTCTGGTCATTCCCTGGTTTTTCCGCTAATTCCGGTCCCAGGGGCTCTCGACCGATGGCGAACAAATTGACCGATCAGCTCACGCCGCGCCGGAAGCCCAGTCAGGAACGCTCGCGCGATCGCGTGGAGCGCATCTTGGACGCCACTTCTGCGCTTCTCGGCGGTACGCCGGTGGACAAGATCACGACGGCAGGGATCGCGGAGACGGCAGGCGTGCCGATCGGCTCGGTGTACCAGTACTTCCCCAACAAGCTCGCCGTACTTGCCGAGCTTGCGCGGCGCGTGATGGAGGAAGTCGATTTGAAGACCGCGAGCCTGATCGCCGAGGATTTCGGTGTTCTTCCTTGGGATCAGGCGATCGATCGGGCCATCGACGCGACGATCGAGGGGTTCGCCGCGCAGCCGGGCTATCTCCAGTTGCTTCTCAGCATTCGTCCGACGCCAGAGTTCCGCGCGATCACCGACGAATCGAACGAACGCATGGCCGCCATGCTTGCGTTTCACCCTGCGCTACAGAAGTTGATACCGGCGGATCGGATTCAGCTCGTTACGCGTGCGGCCATCCAGGCCGCGAATGCGTTGCAGGACTGGGCGCTTTCCGAGGACGACCCAGAATTGAGGAATCGAATCATCATCGAGATGAAGACCTTGCTGAAGGGATATCTCGCGGTTTACGTGGAGGAGCGGAGCCCATATCGCGATTAAAGTCGATTGATTTCAAGTGCCTGCCAAGAGTGCAAGAATTGTGAGATTCACTCACTTTTCAACGTTCATTTTTTCTGTTAGAACGCCGCAATCTCTGGAGGAGGAAACCCGTACATGAATTTCAAAGTACTTATCAGCGCAATTTTTGCGTCCATAATCACTGTCGCAGGTTGCAGCGACGATACTAACAGCGCGGGCGGCGGAGCTGGCGGCGGAGGCGGCACCGCCACAGGCGTCTGCGATACGGGGTTCGGTGGGTTCCCGGCGGCCGATTGCAACAATCTGCCCGACTTGTCGGGGTATGCCGTTGGCGACTTTTACGACGTGCCCCCAACGTCCGATGACTGCCCCGGCGGAACCTTCGAAGGCGCGCCCATGAACGCCAGTGCGCTCAACGTCTTGCTGAGCAATGCGAACATTGGGGACATCATCTGCATCGCGGAAGGCACCTACGCGATGGAGGCCACAGTCAACGTGTCCATTCCTGGCGTCACGCTCAAGGGCATTGGCGACTCGCCTGATGACACCGTGCTCAACTTCGGCGGCCCCGGCACTGGCAAGGGCATCCTCGTCCAACAGGACAACGTCACGATCGAAAACATGTGGGTGAAGAACACCGGAGACAACGGTGTACAGCAAGAAGAGGTGACTGGCTCGGTCTTCCGCAAGCTTCACGTGAGCTGGGACATCAACGGCGAGAACATGACACTCAACGGCGGATATGCGGTCTACCCTACCTTCTGTCAGGACACCCTCATCGAGTACTGCCAGCTTCAGGGCGCCTCCGATGCGGGGATCTACGTCGGCAAGTGTGGTTGGGACAACGAGGAGACGAAAGGCGGCATTGTTCGGTACAATCTCGTCCACGAGAACGTCTTGGGCCTCGAAGTCGAAAACAGCCTAGACGTCGTCCTGCACGACAACACCATGGTGAACAACACCGCTGGTTTGCTCACCATTGCGCAGCCCGGCGCTTGGGGGGATGGAAACACGCCATCGAACACGAACGTCATCTGGTACGACAACGACAGCTACTGCAATAACCATCCGAACTTCGCGGCAGGTGGCGTTCCAGCAATCGCCCCGTCGGGTACTGGCGCTCTCGTCTACAGCGGCGATGGCCAGGAGCTTTGCAACAACCGATTCCAGAACAATGTCACAGCTGGGATTCTGATCATCAGCAACTACTTCATTTGTCAGGTTGCACCCCCAACGGACTGCAACGTGCCGGACGGGTACATACCCTACGCGCAGAACGTCTACACCCACGACAACTACTTCGACGGCAACGGGACTGATCCGCAGGGACAATTCGCTATTGTGTTCCAGCTCTTAGGGATCGGCACTCCTGAGAATCCGGTCGAAGACATCTTCTGGGACGGCTATGTCTCCCCCGACGCGCCAAACGGAGACCCCGGAATATGCCTGGGGGCAGACAATACAGCATCGTACCGCGATGTGACCCAAGACCAGTGCCAGGACGTCGATTGCACGGGACTCACGGAGGAACTTTGCCAACTCGAGATCATCAGCTGCGGTGTGATGAACACCACCACCGAAACGACAGGCCGTCTCTGCGACGCACCACTTTAAGAGACTGAAAGAGCCGGCAAAGCAAATGAAGAACAGACTTAGCTTACCACTCCTCCTCCTTCTCTCCGTGTCAGTGGCCTGCAGCGGCAGCGACGACTCCGGCTCTGCAGGGACGGGGGGGCTCGGAGGTGCAGGTGGTGCAGGTGCCGGCGGCATCGGAGGCGAAGGTGGTGCCGGCGGCATCGGAGGCGAAGGCGGTGGTGGAGGGATCGTCCTCGGCAACTGTCACCCTAGTGTTCCCGATCGTCTTTCGCAGTGGGGACTCTTCAAGAGCATTCGCGATCAAGTCCCCGAAGATGACGTCGCACCCTACACCGTCACCTCCCCCTTGTTCACCGACTATGCACGAAAGCCGCGCTTCGTGACCCTTCGCGGTGAAGGAGGGCAGATCGACTACACCGATCCCGAGCGCTGGGAGAGCCCCGTCGGGACAATCTATGTGAAGACTTTCTCATATCCTCCGAACGAGCAGGCGGACCCGCCGCAGACCAAGGACCAACTGATCGAGACTCGTCTCCTGGTTCACGACTCGGCCGAAGATGATCGACTGGGCTGTCTTGGCGCGGATTCGTGCTGGAACGCGTACGTCTACGTCTACGATGAAGAGCAAACGGACGCGATCTGTGAAGCCGGCGGGAAGAATCTCTCCGTCACGTTTACTGACCCGCTCACCGACCAGCAAGTGACGGTCGAGGACTACCACATCCCGGTAAGCCCCGGCGAATGCGGCCAGTGCCACGGGCCTAGGGGACCAGACACGCGTACCCTTGGACCTTCGACGGGGATGTTGAACCGCGACAATGATTACCAAGGGAACATCGTCGAAAACCAAGTCGACGCACTCTATGTTGCGGGTTGGTTGGCGCCTGAGCCGCCGCCATCCGGCGCGCGGACGACTTACGCCGATCCAGTCGGGCTCATCGCGGGCTGCACGACACCTGCCTGCTACCACGAAGCCGCGCGCTCGTTCTTAGACTCGAACTGCGCGCACTGTCACGCGCCCGATGGCGTGGAAAGAGCGCAGGGTCTGTTCATCGACTACACCACCATGGATCCAACCGGTGCTGGGCTCTCGGAGTTCGACGCCTGGGGCGTGTGCGTGACACCGACGTCGGCGGGCGGTCTGACCCCCGCCTGCAATGACAAGAGGGTAGACATCTGGCCTGGCGAGCCCGACAAATCGCTTCTTCTTTGCCGACTCGAGTCGATCATTCCCGGAGAGATGATGCCCACGCTCGGTCGATCGGAGCAGGACACGCAGGCGATCGCAATCATTCGTCAGTGGATCACCGACCTGCCGACGCTTTTTCCGAGCCTGTCGGAGCTCTACGACCTCGACGCATGCCGACAAATCCTTCCCGAGTAAGTCCTAGAGGCTTTGCTGTCGTAGTCGTTGCGACCTTCATCGCTTCATGCGGCGACGCAGCTGGGTCAGGAAACGGCACGGATGCTCCCTGGCCTCTGACGGAGTCGCCACCATTGCCGGACGTGATGAAGAACGTCCCCGACGCAAGAATCGAGCTCGGGCATCTCTTGTTCTACGACGCCATCCTCTCGGTCGATCAGCAAACCTCTTGCTCGACTTGCCATAGCGAACGCTGGGGCTTGAGCGACACGCTACCGCGGGCAGTCGGTCATGGTGCAGGTCCTTTGGCGGGACCAGGTCGAGCAGGTCCAAACACCCTGCGGCGCAACTCTTCGACCCTCTACAACCTGGCGTTCCGTGAGACCCTCACCTGGGACGGCGGCGCCGAAACGCTCGAAGAGCAGGTCCTCATCCCGCTTTTCGATGTTGACGAAATGGCCGCGGATCCGGGTCGCGTCATTTCCGATCTGTCGGCGATTCCGGAGTACGTCGACATGTTCGCCGAAGCGTTTCCGGACAATCCGGTGGTGTCGATCGACAACCTGTCCGCCGCCCTCGCGGCGTACCAACGCACCTTCCTCTCGCTCGGTGCACCCTACGACAAGCACGCGGCCGGCAAAAGCCGCGTGATGACCGAGGACATGACCGAAGGAATGTTCCGATTCGCGGAAATGGGGTGCCACGATTGCCACACCCCGCCGCTTTTCGAGTCGGAGACATTCGCAGATCGAGGTGTTCAAGAGGTCGACGGCATCGTCGACAATGGCCGCGAAGAGATCACCGAACGCCCGGAAGACCGAGCGAAATTCCGCACCGTGACCTTGCGGAATATCGCGTTCACCGAGCCCTATTTCCACAACGGCACGGTGAACGCTCTCGAAGATGCGGTGCGGCACGAGCTCGCTCAAGGCAAGCAGCCTTTCACCGACGAGGATGTCCGCCTGATTACGGTGTTCATCGGCAAAGCCTTGCGCGATGAGAGCAATGACGCGGTCCGCCCTGGGTCCCTGCCAAGCGGGCTCCCACTCTCGCTCGACGACCCCGGAAGCCGATAGCCGCTCAAACCATCGACCGGGTTTCGGCCACTGTGCCGTCATCGTCGATCAGGTCGATGCGGCTTCGGGCGAAGCGACGTGCCGCGGCCAAAGCGCGCTCGCCCTTCCCTTGATCGAGACACCACTGGGCATGGTTCGCGAGCAGCGCAAGCTCGGTCGCGCGGCCAAGCGTCATTGCGAATCGGCGTGCGCCTGCTTCGAGTTGCTCGCGTTCAGAGAGGTTTCCCTGCAGCCATCGCCCGGCGTGCTGGACGGCGGACTGGCTCCGCCCGACGACTGATTGCAGTTGCGGATCGGTCGTGGCGTCGAGACGCGCGCGAATTTCGTCGACGAAGGCTTCCCAGACGCCGTCCTGCTTGAGCGCGCGAAGCGTATCGAGGGACAGCACGTTCGTCGTGCCTTCCCAAATTGGAAGCACCTGCGCATCGGCGAGGAGCTTGGGGAGGCCGGTGTCGTTCACGTAGCCGGCGCCGCCAAAGGATTCGAGGGCCTCGGACGCCACGGCAACGGCTTGTTTTCCGGTCGTGAGCTTTCCGATGGGCGTGAGCAGGCGGCTCAGGAGTTGCTCGGCTTGGCTCGCGACGCCGGATTCGATGCGGCCAAGGAGCTCGACGACACGAAAGGCGAGTAGGAACGCACCCTGCGTCTCGGCAATCATGTCCGCCATGGTGTCAACGTGAAGTGGCTTGTCGATCAGGGCAGCGCCAAACGCCTCGCGTTTGTTCGCGTAGTCGCGGGTCAGCGCAACGGCGCGCTGCATGCCAAGAACCGCCGCGACGGCGTTCCAGGTGCGTGTGACGTTCAACATTGGCGTGATGTTGCGGACTCCGCTTTCGAGACCGGCGACCGGAATCGCTTCGACTCCGTCCAGAGTGAGCTCCGCGGTCGGGAGCTTGCGTGTCCCGAACTTGTCTTTGAGCCGATTGATGTGGAGGTTTTGGAGCTTCCCGTCTTCGTCGCGAAGCTCGAGGTAGAACATCGCCAAGCCGCGTCCGCCCGGCGGGTTTCCCTCCGGCCGCGCCAAGGTGAGCGCCATGTCGGCCGTCGTCGCCGAGGTGAACCATTTGGTACCGTAGAGGCGCCAGCGGTCGCCGTCGCGCCGCGCGATGGTTTCGGTCTGACCCACATCGGAGCCCCCGATACGCTCCGTCATCCATTGACCGGACGTCCACATCGTCGCCGGGTCACGCGACAGGAGGCGCGGAAGGGCGTGGTCGATGAGCGCCTGGTTTCCCGAATCGAGGAGCGTGCGGGCCGCGCCGTCGGTCATCGCCAACGGGCAATTGTAGGTGTCGAGCGAGGCCTGCGTGACGTAGTTCAAGATGTGCTGATGGACCCGTGCGTGCGCCCCGAGCTCTGAGTCGTAGCCAGCAGCCACCAGGCCGTGCTCGGCGCAAAGCGCCTGCGCCCGCTTCCAGACCTCGGTGACCTCGACCTCGTCGACCCGATTGCCCCAGGCGTCCCAAACCCTGTGAACTGGTTCATTTTCGAGATCGGCCAAGGACAGTCGATAGAGCTCGCCGCCGTTGAGCTCGCCGAGCTGGCGGTACTCCGGCTCAAAGCGTTCGAGAAGCCCCGCTGGGAGGGTTCGCGCCAGGTACTCGCGGAGAAGCGAGTCAGAATCGTATTGATTTCCAAGGCTTGGGGGCTCTTGCTGAAAGGTCATACATTACTCGACTTGGCAGAAACTGACGCTCAAAGAAATCATGATACGCCGCCTCTCCTGCCCAGTCAATCCTCAAACACGCTCGCCAGCGCGGAGCGGTGCTAGAGAAGGTGCATGATCCCGATCAAGGTCGCGACCGCGTCGTTGAATCAGACGCCACTCGACTGGGGCGGCAACCAACGGCGCATCGAGGCGGTCTTGCGGCAAGGACACCTCGATGGCGCGGCGCTGCTCGTGCTGCCCGAGCTGTGCACGACGGGCTACGGCTGCGAAGATGCGTTTTTGGGTCCGGACGTTGCGAACCGCGCTTGGTCGATGCTGATGGAGCTGCTGCCACAAACCAAGGGCATGGTGGTGAGCATCGGGATGCCCGTGCGTCGCAGAGGGGGTCTGTACAACACCGCCTGCGTCGTGGCGGATGGTCACATTGCAGGCTTTGCTGCCAAAGAACACCTGGCCGGCGAAGGCCTTCACTACGAGCCGCGCTGGTTCAAACCTTGGCCCAACCATCAAGTGGTCGAGCTCGAGCGCGACGGAAGGAGCTACCCGTTCGGCGACGTCTTCTTCGATTTCTCGGGCGTCCGCGTTGGCTTCGAGATTTGCGAAGACGCATGGGTTGCGCAACGCCGAGGAGCGATCGACGGCCACGCGATGGACATCATCGTGAACCCGAGCGCGAGTCACTTCGCGTTTGGCAAGCACGAGGTGCGCGAACGGCTCGTGCTCGAAGGCTCACGCTCGATGGCGGTGAGCTATCTCTACGCCAACCTGCTTGGCAACGAGGCCGGCCGTGTGATCTACGATGGCGGTTGCTACATCGCACAAAACGGCAAGATGTTGGCCCGATCGCAGCGGCTCACGTTTGACGATTCGGTCATGACGACTGCGGTGATCGACGTCGAAGCGTCTCGAACCGAGCAGGTCCGGACCACCAGCTTTCAGGCAGATCGCAACGACCCGGGGGGAAAGAGAATCAGCGTCGACTTCGAGTTTCCTCGCGCGAAGATGGAGCGCAGCGCGCCCAGCTCACCGGCATGGGAAGCCAGCGAAGACCACAAAGAAGAGGAATTCACCCGCGCGCTCACGCTCGCCCTTTTCGACTATCTTCGAAAGAGCCACTCGCGGGGTTTCGTGCTGAGCATCAGCGGAGGCGCCGACTCCGCAGCGGCGGCTTGTCTCGTCTCGCTCATGGTCGACCGCGCGATCGCAGAGCTGGGCGCCGAGCGGTTCGCGGAAAAGATCGGCATGAACGCCGAGGGCAGCGCCCGCGACTGGGTTCGAAAGCTCCTGTGCTGCGCTTACCAACCGACCGAAAACAGCGGAGAGGTCACGCGCAACGCCGCCACGGCCGTGGCCGAGGCGATCGGCGCCACGTTTTACATCCTCGACGTGCAGCACATCGTCGACGCGTACGAGAGCCTGATTTCCGATGCCGTCAACCGTCCTCTGACCTGGGAAGAAGACGACATCACGCTTCAGAACATCCAGGCCCGCGCGCGTGGTCCGAGCGTCTGGATGTTGGCCAATATGCGGGGCGCACTGCTCCTTTCGACGAGCAATCGCTCCGAGGCTGCGGTCGGTTACGCGACCATGGACGGCGACACCTGTGGAGGCCTCAGTCCGATCGCCGGAATTGACAAGGCCTTCCTCCGTCAGTGGCTCCTCTGGCTCGAGCGAAAAGGCCCCGAGGGCATGCAGCCGATTCCGGCGCTGCATGCGGTCAACGTCCAAACACCGACCGCCGAGCTCCGCCCCAAGGGCAGCGAGCAGACCGATGAAGGCGATCTGATGCCCTACCCGGTGCTCGACGTCATCGAACGACTCGCGATCGGTGACAAGCTGCCACCCGCCGATTGCCTGGAGATTCTCGGAAGCGAGTTTTCGGACTACGGCGAGGACATCCTCCGCGGCTGGGTGAAGCGCTTCTTCCAGCTCTGGTCGCGCAACCAGTGGAAGCGGGAGCGCTACGCGCCTTCGTTTCACGTCGACGACAAGAACCTCGACCCGAAGACCTGGTGCCGCTTTCCAATCTTGTCCGGCGGCTTCGAGCGCGAGCTATCCGAGCTCTGAGCGCACCAGCTCCGCCATACGCTCAATTTCCTCGACCACGATGTCGGGGCGCTCCATCGCCATGAAGTGCGTGACGTCTTCGAGGACCAATAGCCGTGTCTCCGGCTGGCATCGCATGAACGCGTTGCGCGACTCGCGGGTGAACGGCGGGCCGCTGTACTCGCGCGCAAACAAAGTGATGGGGCAGCGTACTTTCCGGAGCGCGCGATATGGGCTGACCGTCGCCATCGCGAAGGTCTTGCTCTCCCAGGCGCGGTCACAGCTCAGGCGAACCGTCCCGTCCTCGTTGGCCACTGTCCCCCCTTCGACATAGCTCTCAATCCATTCACGAGGCCAGGTTCGAAACGGACCTTTGCCGACGTAGTTCTCGACCGCGGCAGCTTTTGATGGAAACTCCATCCGGCGGCGCGCGGCCATCTGGGCGATCGGCACGATGCGTTCCGCCAGCCCGAACGTGCGAGCCACGGCCAGCATCGGGATCTGACCTGGAGGAACGATCACCGGGTCGATGAGCACCAAGCCACGGACCAGATCGGGTCGCGTCGCAGCTAGCTCCATGCTGACGGTCGCGCCCATCGAGTGCCCGGCGAGAATCAGAGGTTGCGGGAGGGTGCTCGCAAACGCTTCGAGATCGTCGCGGTAGGGCCGCCAGGATCGAAGCTTCGTCGGATCCGCGCTCGCTTCGGACCGGCCGTGTCCTCGCGCATCCATCAGGTACAGCCCGATCGCAGGGTCGACCATTGCAAGCAGGCTACTGTAGGTCTCCGCGTTGAACCCCGTCGCATGGGCGAAGTGAACGGTGACCGTCTCCGCACCGCTCGCTTCGCGGTGGAGCACGCTGAAGTCTCCGAAACGTTCGCGTCGAACGGCTGGCACAGCTACCGCGGGGAGATCCTCTTGAACACGCGGGCCACGATGCCGTCCGTCGTTGCCGGCATCAGACGCTTCAAGGCGTCGGCCACCCGCGCTTCTTTGGTGATCAACACCCGTGGCGAGTTGTACTCGATGGCCTTGACGATCCGCGCGCCGACGACATCGGGCGTCGTGCCAAGTCGATCAAAAAGCTCTTGGGTCGTCTTCCGGAGCTCTTGGTGCGTGTCGGTGACCAAGCGAGCGTTCTGAATGATGTTGGTCTTGATCGCGCCGGGATGGACTGAGGTGACGCCCACATGGTCGTCGGCCAATTCCGCCCTCAAGGACTCGCTGAAACCCCGGACCGCAAACTTGCTTGCCACGTAGCTCGTCTGAAGCGGCGGTGCGATGATGCCGAACACGCTCGACAGGTTGACGATGTGGCCCTCGCCGCCCGCCTTGAGGTGAGGCAGGAAGAACTTGCAGCCGTAGATCACGCCCCAGAGGTTCACGCCGAGGATCCATTCGAGGTCTTCGACGCTGTGTTCCTCGAAGGAAGCGTAGACCGTGACGCCGGCGTTGTTGATGAGAATGTTGGCTGCGCCGTGCGCACGGACGACGTCGGACGCAAAGGCCTCCATCTGTGCCTTGTCGGAGACGTCGACGCGATGCGCGGTCACGGTGGCACCGCCCAGCTCGAGCTCATGCCGCACAGCTTCCAGTGCGGCCTCGTTCACATCGCAAATGGCGAGCCGGCACCCTTTGGCCGCCAAGGCGAGCGCCGTTTCGCGCCCAATGCCGTGCCCCGCTCCCGTCACCACCGCAACTTTTCCATCGAGCTCGCGCATCTGCCCTCCGAGCTGGACCGTACGAGCCCATGCCCCGCACGCAAGCCCCGACGGCTCGAGCCAAGACACCGAAAAGAACGCCTGTAGAACGTCCCTTTTTCCGAACCGCCTATCTGTTATGCTCCCGCATCTTCATGCCGGGCAGGAGCAAATACAGCGCTGAGGTCGTCGTCATTGGCGCGGGTCTCGCGGGGATGGTGACGGCACTCGAGCTGCTCGATGCGGGCAAGCGGGTCGTCATGTTGGACGCTGCGTCGCGTGATCGCATCGGCGGGCTCGCCGTGTGGTCCTTCGGCGGCATTTTCTTCGTCGACTCGCCCGAACAGCGAAAGAACGGCATCAAAGACTCGGTCGACCTGGCCATGCGCGATTGGGTCCGCTACGGCGAGCTCGACCCAAACGACATCTGGCCGTATCGCTGGGCAGAAGCCTACGTCCATCGGTGTACCGAAGAGGTCCGTGACTGGCTCGCCGCACGTGACGTGAGCTTCTTTCGCGCGGTGAACTGGACCGAGCGCGGCTACTTCGTGCCGGGAAATTCGGTGCCGAGGTTCCACATCGTCTGGGGTACGGGCGAAGGGATCGTGCTGCCGCTGATTCCGAGGCTCGAGGCGCACGAAAAGGCCGGGCTGCTCGAGCTCCACTTCGATCACAAGGTCGACGGGTTGACCCGGGAGCGTGGCCAAGTCGTGGGGTGCCACGGCACGCACGGAGCCGGCTCGTTCGAGGCGCTGGGCGACGCCATCGTCATCGCGGCGGGCGGCATCGCCGGCAACCACGATAAGGTTCGTGAGGTTTGGCCGAGAGATCAATGGGGCGAGCCGCCGGAGCCGATGCTCAACGGCTCGATTCCCGAAGCCGATGGGAAGCTCCTCGAACGCGTCGCGGAGCTCGGAGGCAATGTGACGCACCTCGAAAAGATGTGGAACTACGCCGCAGGCGTCCGGCACTGGGAACCGCTCTTCCCCAACCACGGCCTGAGCATGGTTCCAGGGAAGTCGGCGCTCTGGCTCAACTACGAGGGCCGCCGTTTCGTCGATCCGCCGCTCGTCGGTTCCTACGACACGCTTTTGCTGGTCGACCGCATCTGCCAAGAAAAGAAGAAGTACTCCTGGCAGGTCATGAACCGCAAGATCGCCAACAAAGAGTTCGCGATTTCCGGAGCTGAATTCAACCAGGCCGTCCGTGAAAAGAAGATGATGGCCTTCCTCGTGCGCCTCCTGCAGGGCAACGGAGAACAGGTCCAGGAGTTCATCGACCACTGCCCAGACTTCGTCACCGCGGGGAGCGTGCCCGAGCTCGCCAACAAAATGAACGCCCTAGCCGGCAGCAAAGACGTCGATGCCCAATTGCTCGAACGGGAAATCTCCGACTATGACGCCAACATCGCGCGTGGCTCCAAGTTTCAGAACGACGACCAACTTCGCCGAATCGCGCACGTCCGTCAGTACCTCGGCGACCGGCTTCGAACCTGCAACATGGCGCCGATCCTCGACCCCGACGCCATGCCCTTGATCGCCATTCGAACGCAGATTCTCACGCGGAAGAGCCTGGGCGGAATTCAAGTCGACCTCGACGCGAAGGTCCTCGACACGCACGGCAACGCCATCCCCAATCTGTTCGCGGTCGGCGAGGCCTGCGGCTTCGGCGGTGGTGGCATGCACGGAAAACGCGCGCTCGAGGGAACATTCCTCGGGGGCTGTGTGTATTCAGGGCGCGTCGCAGCCCGCGCGATCCAGAGCGGCAAAGGCGTGAGGTAGCCCATGAAGCAAAGCGGAGCATGGTTGACGGCGCGCGCCCTCGCGAACATCGTTGGGAGAGGGGTCCAATGCTGAAACGTGCAATTCCAATCATTTCTTTGATCGCGCTGAGCGGTTTCCTGGGCGTTCCGCCGGAGGCATCGGCGGACCGGGCGCCCGAGAGGCCAAGCGCTCCGAAGAACATCGACCAGACCCCACCGCTGGTTCCGATCCCCAATGCCCGCGTCACGAAGGACGGTCTGCTCGTGGGAGGCCAGCCCTCGCCCGATCAGTTCAAAGCGATCGAAGAAGCCGGGTACCGCACCGTCATCACCTTGCGTGCAGAGAGCGAGCCGGGCGATGAGGGCGAGCAGGCTACCGTGGAGCGCCTCGGCATGAAATTCGTATCGATCCCGGTCCCGGGCCCGGCCGGTCTCACCGAAGGCAACGCGCGCTCGCTTGCCAAGGCCCTAGGGGAGCAGGACGCACTGCCCGCGGTCGTGCATTGCAAGTCGGGGCAACGGGTGAGCGCCCTGCTCGGCTTGAAGGCCTTCGTGGTCGACCGCGCCAGCGCTGCGGCAGCCATGGACTTGGCCAAGAGCCTTGGTCTCACCAAGCTCGAGACGGCCCTCCGTGAGCGAATCGCGGAGATATGCAAAGCCGACAAGTCGCGAAACTGCGAGGATCTGCGATGAGCGAGAACCCAACGGCCCTTGTGCTACTCGCACAGGGCAGCGAAGAAATGGAAGCCGTCATCAGTATCGACGTGCTGCGTCGTGGCGGTATCGAGGTCACGGTCGCAGGGGTCGAGGGCACCGCGCCGATTCGGTGCAGCCGCGGTGTGATGATTACGCCAGACATTGCGCTCGAAAGCGTCGACGGTGAATTCGATGTGGTGGTTCTTCCAGGCGGGGCGGAAGGCGCGAAACGCTTGGCTGCCTCTTCCAAGGTCGGAGAGCTTCTTCGTGACCAAGAGCAAAGCGGGCGCTGGGTCGCTGCGATTTGCGCCGCACCGATTGCCCTTCAGGCACACGGTGTCTTTCAGCATCACCAGCTCACCAGCCATCCGAGCGTCAAGAGCCAGCTCGAAGCCTGGGGCGACTACAGCGAGCATCCGGTCGTGGCCGATCGCAAGCTGATCACCAGCCGAGGCCCGGGCACCGCCTTCCCGTTTGCCCTTCGGATCGTCGGCACGCTCACCAACGCACAGCGTATGGTGGAAGTGCGCGCCCCGATGATGTTCCCGGTCCAGGTTTCCTAGCCAGGCGGTTCGGGGGGCTTCGTCACCCGGGGCCGAACCGTGACCTTGGCTCGGGCCACGTAGGACAAGAGCTTATGGATCGGCGTTCCATCGAAGAAGCCGGGGGCCGTTGGCGTTCGGTCGGGCTCGGGAACAGGCAGCGTCGCGACCAAGGCGCCGTCTCCTGAATGGCGGAACCTCACCTCGGGGCTCAACGATTCGATCATGCGCTTCGATGCCTTGTTGTCCGCCAGCAGATCGGTCACGAACCAGCGTACGTCTCGCTCCCAGGCGGCTTCGATCAGCCGTTGCAGGAGGATCGAGCCGAGACCTTTGCCATGGAACTCGTCCACGACCGTCACCGCAGGCTCGGCCGTGTCCGGCTGATCCATCAAACGCACGAACCGCGCGCTGCCGATGCCCTCGTCGGTGGACACGAAGCGACGGCGAATGGCGCCCATCGCAAAATGGTTCACGCCGTCCACGTGCGTCAGGTACTCGAGCTCCGTCTCGGTCAGCCTCGATTTCGGCGACATGAAACGCGCGTAGCGGGAATCGGGAGACAAGTGCTCGAAGCCTTCGCGAAGCATCTCTTTGTCCGACGGGCGCATGAGGCGCAGATGGACCCGCTGCCCATCGGTGAGATGAACGGTTTCTTCGTACGAGCGGTCGTACCGATAGCCCTGCCGCTGACCCCCCATGGCAAGGGGAAGCCTAGGCACGATCGAGTGCGCGGACAACCGCATCCATCGCCGCAGCGGCCCCGGCGCGGAGTCGGTAGTTGACGATGTGTGAAACTTCGGTCGTGCCAGGGT
>CAMYMX010000018.1 GCA_947259605.1 uncultured Polyangiaceae bacterium
GAAGACAAACACCTGTGCGCCACCGCTTTCGGTGCTGGCGGTTTGTGTCGTCGTCGCCACCACTTCGATCAGTCCGTCGCCGTCGAGGTCCGCAGCCGCAAGGCCCCGCACCTCCGGCGCATTGCCGGCCGTGGTCGTATCGGCGACCCAGCGGCGATCGAGCGCGGACGAGTTTCCCGACCAAGAGTAGGCCACCACTTGGTGCGCACGCCCCACGACGATTTCTTTTGAGCCATCCCCCTCGAGGTCGACGACGACATGTGGCGCATAGACGCGTCCCTCATCCCCGTCGTCTGAATCGGCCAGCAGCTGCTTCTCACTGTCGAATACATACACCGAGTAGTACGCAGCGATCAGTTCGTTCCTCCCGTCGCCGTCGAGGTCCGCGATGAGCGGTGCGGCGTACCAGCTGGTTTGGCCAGTAAGGTTGGCGACGAACACCGGCTCTTGCACCTCGCCCTGAGATTCGCCCGCCGCACAGATGGCATTGCGCTCCCCTCCCGTGCTGCTGCCGCCGCGAGGGCCGTCTTCGTTGCCCCCAACGCTGCATGCCGTCGCCCCGACGAACGAAAAAAGAAGCGCAACTCTGCGCGTGCGTCCCCAGGCTTTCATCAATCCCCCGACTTCCGAGCATTCAAGAAAGCTCGCCATTTAGTGTAGCGCTCGACCGAGGCAACCCCCAAAGCGGAGCTCAACAAATCAAGCCCGCCACGGCGGCGTTACCCCCAAATGCTGCTCCCGAGTCGCCGACCGTCGAAGGTGTTTGAAGAGGCTTCGAGTTCGTGGAATGTATTCGCGATGCGTTACGTACGCTCTCTCATCATCGTGCTTCCTCTCAGCGTCTTTGGCCTCGCTTGTGAAGGCGACGATCCGGTCGACTGCCGGACTGACGGGGCGAACTGCTCTGTGCGTGAGGCCGCCGTCCAGGCAGGTGTGCAGGTCGGCGCCGCGTTCCGCGAGGTCAGCGCGACCGACGACCCGAAGTACCTACCTGCGCTGATCGCAAACTTCAATAGTGTGACCCACGAGCACGCTATGAAATGGGCTGCGACTCAGCCCCAATACGGGGTGTTCAATTTCGACGAGCCCGACCGGATGATAGAACTCGCGGAAGCCAATGGCATGGCGGTGCGAGGCCACACGCTCGTCTGGGAGCAAGCCACGGTCGATGCCACCCCGGAGTACGTCACTGCAATCACCAATCCCGAAGAGCTGAGGACGCTCATGGCCAACCACATCCGGACGGTCGTGGGTCACTTCCGAGGTCGTGTGGATGCCTGGGATGTCGTCAATGAGCCCCTCGATACCTTGGGGTCAGAGGTGTATCAGAACATCTTCTACCAACTGATGGGCCCGGGCTACATCGCCGAAGCGTTCGAGTTGGCGCACGAGGCCGATCCCGACGCCACGCTATTTCTCAATGAAGCGTTGGTCAGCGACGACGGCGACAAGTTCGATGCGCTCCTCGCGTTGACGGCCGACCTGCTCGTACAGGGGGTGCCGATCCATGGCGTCGGCCTCCAGGGGCACTTCCTCACAGAAGCCCCCAACCACGATGAGCTCCTCGCCAACCTCCAAAAACTGGCGGCCCTGGGCGTCGTGGTCGAGCTCACCGAAGTCGACATCATCGTGCGGGGTCCGGGAGACGACGCCGCACGCCTCGAACGGCAGCGCCAGGAGTTCTTCGACATGGCAAGCGCGTGCCTGGCCGTCGAGGCATGCAAGCGAATCACGTTCTGGGGATTCACCGACCGCCACACATGGATCGATAGCTTTTTCGGCCCCGACTTGGCGCCATTGCCGCTGGACGAGAACTACGAACGGAAACCGGCGTACTTTGGATTGCGCGACGGCCTGCTGAGCGGACCGTAGCTAGCGTCTTCGTCGCCCAACTCACCGAAAGTTCTGCACGCTCCAAGTCTTGCCGTCCGCGCCCTTGGCAAAGCCGCATGCGACGCGCTCGTAGCGCGGGTTGCTCATATTGACGTAATGGCCGTGCTTCGAAAACCGCTTGCCGGGCCCTTCGTCCCACATCGCTTGGAGGCATCCCTCGACGACGCCGCTCTTCGAAGGCCATCCGGGGCACTCGTTCTGCGCAAGGCCTTCGGGTTTGCAGATGCCGCCGTTGAAGCCCGCGTGAACGCCTCGCTTGCTATCGTACTTCGCGTGCTTGTTGGCGCATGTCTCGCCCCCCTTCCAACGCCCGAGCGGCGGCAGGCATTGGCACACCCAACGCAGCTGGTTGATTCGCGCGACACAGTCGTCGTAGGGGTTCCCGGTGCTCGGCGGGGGAGCCGGCGCGCAGTTCGTGCGTGGCCGGCTCAGCGCCCCCTTGCCGCAGCGCTTGTCAGACGCCAGGTCGCCGCCGGAACCAAACGCGCCGGAAGGCAACGGAAGCAACACGCCCAAGCCTGCAAGCGTCACAACAGCCACCACCACCGTTCCCCGCTTCATGGCACCAGACTAGCAACAGACACCGACCGCGCCCAGCGGGCACGAGACGCGGTTAGAACAACCGGCCGCGCAGCCTATGCGTCAAGCGACTGCCAACCCACCCATTCTGCGCCGCACCCCACCCAACGTCCGCCTAAGATACTGCTCCCGAGTCGCCGACCGCTGAAGCTTCCCGCTCGTCGTCTTCGGCAACGACCCAGCCTCGATCAGCACCACCTCGCTCACCGTGAGACCGACCTCGCCCTGCACGGCGCGGACGATGTTCGATTCGATGGTTTTCGGGTCGCCGTAGCGGTACTCGGCAGCCACGACGATTCGCTCGGTAGGGTTGCCCCTGATCGAAAAGGCCGCGACGTTGCCCATTCGTATGCCCTCGACGCGCCCCGCCGCGACTTCGATGGGCGTCGGGTCGTAGTTGCGGCCGCGGACGATGATCATGTCTTTCAAACGACCCGTCACGAAGAGCTCACCCTTCGACATGTACCCAAGGTCTCCCGTCTTGACACCGCCGTCGACAAAGACGCGCTTCGTCGCCTCTTCGTTCTCCCAGTAGCCGTCCGTGACGCTGGGCCCCTGCACGAACACCTCGCCGACACGCCCCTCCGGAAGGGGCGTGTCGTCTTCCCCGAGGATCGAGACGCGATGGCGGGGAAGGGCTCGTCCGCACGACACCACCGGAACGCGGTGCTCGAGGAAATGTAGTCCTGACCCGCCGTCGTCGGTGGCTTCGGATTCGAGCACGCATTGATCCACCTTGAGCTCGTCGTCCATCCCCGCGAACGTCACGGCCAATGTGGTTTCAGCCATGCCGTAGCACGCGAGAAACGCGCTCGGCTTCAACCCTGCCTCGCCAAAACGATCGAAAAAACCCTGGATGGCATCGGGCTGAATCGGCTCCGCGCCGCATCCGAGCACGCGCACCGCCGACAGGTCCAGCCCGTCCGTCGACTTCGTGCGCCGCGCAGCCAAGGCATACCCGAAGTTCGGCGCAAACGAGATCGTTCCGCGGTCTTCCGAGAGCGTCCTGACCCACAGCCCTGGGTCTTTCAGGAAGTCGAGCGTAGAGATGAACGTGACGGGCGTCCGCGTCACCAGCGGAGACATCACGAAGCCAATCAAGCCCATGTCGTGGTAGAGCGGAAGCCAGCTCACCCCGCGGTCCTCAGGGCTCGCGCCCAGCCCGTCCACCATGATGGCGTGCGCGTTTGCCCAAAGACTCCCGTGCGTCACCCGAACACCGCGAGGCGCAGCCGTGCTCCCCGAAGTGAACTGAAGAAACACCACTTGGTCGTCGCTCACGGCGCCGAGGTGCAGCTCCCCGCCATCGGGCAGTTCATCCATCGAGACCACTTCGCGCAGCGACGGAATCCGATCCGGAAGCCCGCGCAGGGTGTACGCGACCGGCGAGTCGGCAAGGACCAAGCTTGCCCGCGCGGTCGCCAACATGCGCCCCGTGGTCTCCGCCCACGAGTCCAGCTGCCCAAGCGTCAACGGCGGATACAAAGGCACCGCAATGAACCCAGCCCGAACGCAACCAAGAAACGCTGGCACGAAGTCCCGCGGCCGATGCAGCACGAGCCCAACCCGATCCCCACGCCGAACGCCAAGGCGCTGCATGCCGCGAGCCATCCGGTCTGCGTCTGCGACAAGCGCACCGTAGGTCAGCTCGTCGACGGACCCATTGTCCCGATACCGATGCGCATCACGCTCCGATCTGCCGAGCTCTTCCAATAGCTGTGAGAAGTCGTTCGCTTGCATGGCTCAGGCTCCGTTCCCACTGCCCACACACCGGGCAGTGTCCCTTTCACCCCCTCGGAGATGCATCAGTCATGCCAACCGCCAACCCTCAATTCCTGGAGGTTTCGTGAAATTCCGGCCCCCCGACCGACGCCCAACTGTGACTCCCGAGCACAGAATCCGTCACACGTAGTTTTACACCCCTGTGCGTCTATTCACCGGTCGCCAGGCGCCGCAACATCCGCAAGAAGACGCCCAAAAACCACCGGCCGCGCGGCTCATGATCCTACACAAGTCGAAACGCCGTTTGATTTCGATCGGTTAGGAAGGCTAGTTGCTGCCTTCGCAGTGCTGTGATCTACCTAGGTGGATGGGGGAAGAAAAGCGATTGGTGGACAGCGAGTATGCGGGGGCGACGCTCGGTGATCAGAGGCTGAATTCGAGGCTGCAGAAGATAGCCGGAACGCTGGAGGCGAATCCGGAGGTGGGCTTTCCACATGCGATGACCGAGGCGGAGCTCGAAGCGTTCTACCGGTTTCTGAGCAATGACCGAGTCGAGCCGGACAGCATCTTGGCGCCGCACGTGCAGGCGACGCTCGGCCGATGCGAAGGGCAGGACACCGTGCTGTGCGTGCACGACACGACCGTGTTTCGATTCAAAACGCCGCGAGAAGGATTGGGCGAATACGCAGGCCGCACTTTGTTTGGACACGTCTCGATGGCCGTCGGCTCAGACGGTGTTCCGCTCGGCGTGGTGGGCCTTGATCCGTGGGCACGGGGCAAAGACACGGTCACTCAGCGCAAACACCGTGGCGAGCTGACCTATCATCGCTCGGTCGGACTACCGAACGAGCAAGACCGATGGATCTCGATGGTCGACGAAGTCGAAACGATTGTCGGCCGAGCTCGGGCCCTTCACGTCATGGACAGCGAAGCCGATGACTACGACTTGCTGCGCAGGATCGTCGAACAAGGAAGCCGCTTCATCATTCGAGCGTCGGGCAATCGTCGCTTGCAGGCCGAATACGACGAGCCTGCAAAAATGAGGGAATTCGTGTCGTCCTGTCCGGTGGTGTGCGCGCGCAGCGTGCCGCTTTCCAAACGCCAGAAGACACGATTTCGAGTCAACACGAAGCAGAAGCTCCCTCGTCAATCGCGACAAGCCACGCTGTCGATTGGCGCAGGTACCGTCGCGATTCGCGCTCCATCGTACTACGCCAAGAGCGTCCGCCAGTCCTTGCCGCTCCATGTCGTGTGGGTGCGTGAAGTCGATGTGGCCGATGAAGTCGAGCCGGTCGAGTGGACGCTGATGACGACCGAGCCCATCGATACGCCCGAGCAAATCCTAGCGGTGGTGGACTCGTACCGACATCGATGGAAAATCGAAGAGCTGTTCAAAGCGCTCAAGACAGGCTGTGCGTATGAGAAGAGGCAGCTCGGAAGCTATCGCACCCTGGTCAATGCCCTTGCGCTGTTGTTGCCGATCGCATGGAACTTGCTGCGACTACGCACGCTAGCCCACGACGAACAAAAGCTTCCGGCAGCCACGGTGTTGTCGTCGGTCGAGCTACAGGTGCTGCACCACGTCGCCGAAAAGCCGCTTCCCAAAGATCCGACGCTACGACAGGCGATGCTGGCCATCGCACGGCTCGGCGGACATCTGAAACGCAACGGCGAACCAGGGTGGCTCGTGCTTGGCCGTGGCTATCTCAAGCTGCTCGATCTCGCACAAGGCTTTCTCATCGCCAAAAGATGTGATCAATCATGAGCCGCGCGGCCGCTTCACCTTGGGCTCCGACGAGCTCCCTCCCAGAGCACCGTCTGCTCGCCGCGGTCAGCGGCTGCTTCTCCAGCGGGAGCCCCTTCTCTCGAGGCTAAAAATTCGTAGCGACGCTCGAAAGCGCGTCGATCGGAAGGCCGGCACCGGCGCGAAGCGCGTCGTGATCTGCGGCGAGATCTTTCGGGCCCACCTTGAGCACGAATGCATCGGCCTTCATGTACCCGTAGACGGGCACGTTGCGGTCGAACAAGCCGAAGAACCGATCTGGGGAGCCCTCGAGCGCCTGTAGCCGAAAGCTACTAATCACTTGCTTTTGCACGATGCCGACCTGCTGCGGGGTTAGGTCCGGGTGGTCGTACTTCGAGACCTGAATGAACGCGTCCGTCTCCGCCATCGGAACACCCCCCGGCGTGAACATGTGGTTCTCGACTTTGTTCACCTGGTTGTCATCGGCGTGCAGGTACGTCTCGCCCATGAAGACGATTGGCTCGTAGCTCCTGCGAGAGAGCTTGTTGTATACGAGCAGTCCGACGACGGCGAGCGCCACGACCACGAGGTACACTTTCTTTCTCTCCATCCCGCCACCCTAGGCAAGAGCGGCCCCGAAAGAAAGTTACCCGCCCCCGTCCCTAAATATCTACGCCCGTCGGACACGTCGTCTGCGGGCTCGTCTCGTCGGCGGTCGCCACCCAAGAAAACCACGTGCGGCTCGGTGAGTCGTTGGGGAGGTTGTAGGAAAGGAATCCGTCCTTGCGGCTGGTATCCCTCAGGGACACTCTCCGGGTCCACAAGTGCGCGAATATGCACTGAATCTCAGGCAAAGATCGCAGCGACGTGCTGATAGGGCGCTGCGATCTTTGCCGCAGGAAGTCTTTGAATTCGGAACGTTACGAGGGGGGAGAGTGTCCCCGATCCAATTCTTGACACAGTCTAGAATCGTCCCAGAGAACTCGCATGGCCGATAGCGCCGAACAGCTACTTCGCGAACACGGGGTGCAGGTCACTGCCCAGCGCCTCGCTATCATGAGGGCGGTTTCTTCCCGCCCCCACGCCACGGCCGACGAGCTGATCGACGACGTTCGGGCGCTCATCGGGTCGATCTCCCGCCAGGCGGTGTACGACACGCTCGGTGTCCTGGTCGACAAGAACCTCGTCCGCCGAATCCAGCCGGCTCGATCCCCGGCCCGGTACGAAGATCGCGTCGGCGACAATCATCATCACCTGATCTGCCGAGGCTGCGGCACTACGTTCGACATCGCCTGCGCGGTGGGGGCGGCGCCCTGCCTCACAGCCGACGGCGATCACGGTTTCGAGATCGACGAAGCCGAAGTCATCTATTGGGGGCGCTGCCCGTCATGTAGTTCAGCGTAAGGAGCACAGCAAGAATGACAGACCAAAGCACAAAGAGAGCAGGCAAGTGCCCAGTGATGCACGGGTCTCACGCACAGACGGCGGTTGCGGACACGTCGAATCAACACTGGTGGCCGAATCAGTTGAAACTGAAAGTTCTCCAACAGAACTCTCCCCTGTCCGATCCCATGGGCGAGGACTTCAACTACGCCGAAGAGTTCAAGAGTCTCGACCTCGATGCCCTACAGAAGGACCTCGACGAGCTCATGACAACGTCGCAGGACTGGTGGCCGGCCGACTATGGCCACTATGGGCCGCTCTTCATTCGGATGGCATGGCACAGCGCAGGCACGTACCGCATCGCCGACGGCCGCGGTGGCTCGGGCTCCGGCTCGCAGCGCTTTGCGCCCCTCAACAGCTGGCCCGATAACGCGAACCTCGACAAGGCGCGTCGGTTGCTCTGGCCGATCAAGCAGAAGTACGGCCGAAAGATCTCGTGGGCCGACCTGATGATCTTGGCCGGCAACCGCGCCCTCGAGACGATGGGGTTCAAGACCTTCGGCTTCGCCGGCGGGCGCGAGGACGTCTGGGAGCCTGAAGACACGTACTGGGGGCCAGAGGACACGTGGCTCGGTGACGAGCGCTACAGCGGCGACCGGGAGCTCGAGAATCCTCTCGGGGCCGTTCAGATGGGCCTGATCTACGTCAATCCGGAGGGGCCGAACGGCAATCCGGATCCGATTGCTTCAGCCAAGGACATTCGCGAGACGTTCGCCCGCATGGCGATGAACGACGAGGAGACGGTCGCGCTCATTGCCGGCGGACACACGTTCGGCAAATGCCACGGCGCTGCCGATCCGAGCAAGTACATCGGCCCCGAACCCGAGGGCGCGAGCATCGAAGAGCAAGGCCTGGGTTGGAAGAACAGCTACGGCACCGGCAGCGGCGACGACACCATCACAGGCGGCCCGGAGGGCGCATGGACGACCGACCCGGCCAAATGGGACAACAACTACTTCGACAACTTGTTCGGCTACGATTGGGAGCTGACTACGAGTCCCGCCGGCGCAAAGCAGTGGACTCCCAAGGATGCATCTGCAGCGGGCACCGTGCCCGACGCTCACGATCGGTCGAAGAAGCACGCCCCCATGATGCTCACGACGGACCTCGCACTCAAGATGGACCCGATCTATGCGCCGATTTCGAAGCGCTTCCACGAGCACCCGGAGGAGCTCGCAGACGCCTTCGCCAAGGCTTGGTACAAGCTGACGCACCGAGACATGGGGCCTCTCTCTCGGTGTCTCGGCCCGTTGGTTCCCGCGGAGCCACAGCTCTGGCAAGACCCCGTACCCGACGTCACACATCAATCGATTGGGGAGCAAGACATCGCTGCCCTCAAGGCCAAGATCGTCGAATCGGGGCTATCCATTTCGCAACTGGTTTCGACGGCCTGGGCGTCAGCGGCAACGTTCCGCGGCACCGACAAGCGCGGTGGCGCGAACGGCGCGCGAATCCGCCTCGCCCCGCAAAAGGATTGGGACGTCAACGACCCAGCCGAGCTAAGCACCGTGCTGCATGCCCTGCAGAAGGCCCAAACCGAATTCAACAGCGCGCAGTCCGATGGAAAGAGGGTCTCGCTAGCCGACCTGATCGTTCTAGGCGGATGCGCAGCCATTGAGAAAGCTGCAAAGAACGCCGGGCACGACGTGCACGTTCCCTTCGCGCCGGGGCGCACCGACGCCACGCAGGCTCAAACCGACGTGGACTCATTTGCCGTGCTCGAACCGAACGCAGACGGCTTCCGCAACTACCTCGGAAACGGACACCGAAGGTCGGCAGAGGAGCTGCTGGTCGATCGGGCACAGTTGCTAACGCTGACCGCGCCTGAGATGACGGTTCTCGTGGGCGGCATGCGCGCCCTGAATGCAAACGTCGGCCAGTCCGAGCTCGGCGTCTTCACCAAACGGCCCGAGACGCTGACCCATGATTTCTTCGTGAACCTGCTCGATATGAACACCAAATGGCAGGCGTCCACCGCATCCGAAGACGTCTTCGAGGGCCGCGACCGCAAAAGCGGCGAGCTCAGGTGGACCGGCACCCGCGTCGACCTCGTCTTCGGTTCGAATTCCCAGCTCCGAGCCCTCGCCGAAGTCTACGCCTGTGACGACTCCCAGCGGGCGTTCGTGCGCGACTTCGTCGCTGCGTGGAACAAGGTCATGAACCTCGATCGCTTCGACCTCGCCTGATGCAGTTCGAAAGCCTTCCCATGCTCTTGACCCCCGAGAAGCGCGTCAATGGATGCCAACGCGATCCAATGCCGTTTTCAGCGCTTCCCGCGGGTCGGGCGCTGCACCCTGGTGTCGCCAGGCCACATGTCCGTCGGGGCGGATCAGGAGCGCGCCCCCGCTTTGGATCTCGCAGACCTCGCGAAGACGGGCGAGGCTCTCCGAGTCAGCGTCAAGCTGATCCACTGATACGGGCTGCACCTCGGAACGAAGCGCGGTGCCTAGCTCGCGGAGCGCATCTCTCCATGGGACGCCCGCCTCGTCGACCAGCAGCGTGCACCGCGCGTAGTCGATGAGGTCGTGGCTCGATCGGAGGGGCCCGCTCCCCGCCAGCTCAACGTGCGGGAATCGCGCGCCCGGCCTGCTCGTTGGCTCGTAGTCCATCACCTGCTGCTCTATCGGACGAGCGTCGCCCTCTTCGGGCGCGATCGCACCGTCTTCGTAGACGTAGCCGATGTCGAGGCCAATCCGGTCGAAGTGCCCCCGTTGATCCTCGATGCTCGACAAAACCCGGTTGCGAATGCGCCTGCTCCAGCGAAAACGTCCGAGAAGGAAATGCGCCGGCCCACGCAAGAGCCACAAGAGCAGACGTCTGACGAAGCCTGGCATGCGCTTCAGGAAAGGATGGTTGGTGACTCGGGCCAAGAGCTCCGGCGCGTTGCGGTCGAGTCCGAAAGCCTCGACGACTTCGAACACCTTCTCGAAGTTCGCACGGCTCTCTTCCCCATTGCGCTCGGCAACGGGCCTGCGTTCCACCTCGTAGCTGTCGAGCAGGGACTCGGGGGAGCGCTCCTTCAATACCGCAGCTAGCTTCCAGCCCAGGTTGTGTGCGTCGGCGATTCCAGTGTTCATCCCGAGGCCGCCAGTCGGGGGGAAGCGATGCGCGGAGTCTCCGACGAGAAAGACGCGCCCCCGGCGATAGGCCTCAGCCACCTGGGCCGTCATGCGCCAGTAAGAGATGGATTTGATCTCAATGTCGTACCGGTCGGTCCCCAGCGCGGTCTGGATGCGCTCCTTCAGAACATCGGCGGTGAAGTCTTCTCGCTTCTCATAGGGTGGGGTGATCGGAACGTTGTAGGTCCAACGCTTGTCCACGTGGTGGGCGATGAAGGCGCCGACTGCCGCGGGATGCAGAATCCAGTAGAGCTTCGCCGGCGTGTGGACGTAGTCGCGAAGGCCGATTTCGAAGTACGCGTTGACGAAATCCTGGAGCCGATCGGGCCCGATCATCTCGATTCCAAGCGCCTTTCGGACTCGGCTCGCCGCGCCATCCGCGCCGAGGAGGTACCGGCTCTCGATTTCGATCGGGCCCGCGGATCCCGAGCGCGGGCGGACCTGGCTCACGACGTTCGTCCTGGTCTCCGAAAACCCCTCCCACTCGTGCTCCGTCATCAGTGTGATCTGCGGATTGCGCTGGATGTGATCTCGAATGACGCGCTCGAGCTCGGTTTGCGACAGATTGAGGTAGGGCTTCTCCGAACGGATGTGTTGTGCGTATTTCTGAGCGCTCCCGCCGTCTTCGAGCAAATCGATTCGACCGAACTCCTCGTTAATCGACTTGCAGAACAAGATTCGGGAACCGTCGGAGTCGGGCGCTGCCTCCCGCGTCAGCTCGTCCATCGAGATTTCGAGCTCGTTGAGGATCTCGATGGAGCGCGCATTGAGCTCGTGTGCTTTCGGATGGGGATTCACGTCGGCGTGACGCTCGATGATGATGCTTCGGACCCCGAGCTGAGCGAGGCAGAGCGCGCTCACCATGCCCGCCGGGCCGCCGCCCACGATCAAAACGTCCGTCTCGAGCTCGGGCGGCATCGATCACTCCTTCAGAAGCGGCACAACTCGAGCCTTCAAATAGACGAACGCCACGACGTAGATCGTCGTCAGGATGCTGAACCCGAAGACGTTCTCGTCGATCCCGAAGAAGGCGGTGTGGTAGCGAGGGTCCACGATCGCGCCGCCGTAGCTTTTGACGAGGACGACTGCGATCCAGAAGCCGACCAGGTTGCAGCCCTGCCACAGAAACGAGATGTGGAGGTCGCCGAGCTTTGGGGTCTTCTTCCGCCAGATGAAGTAGAGGTTGACCACGCCCGAGGTAACCATGAAGCCGAGAAGCCACATGAGGTGAACCCTTGCGTGACCCACCCATTCGCTGTTCAACAGGTGGGAAGACCCGGTATCCCGAATCGCAGGCCCGAAGAACTCGAGCGCGGTGAAGGTGAGGAGGACTTGAACGACTCGAATTCTGCCCGCAGCGGTCATGGCGGCAGGCTACATCAATTGCATCCCGTCCGCCGAGCCCGGATACAGAAGTGCTCTCAGCTAAGAAATGCTTTGCGGCTCGAGCTCAAGACCGACCGGGAGGTTCGATTCCAGTGAGATGGGCGACGAGCTTCCGTATCGCGGCGGTGGTGGCGACCTGTTCACGGCGAGCGGCGCTCTGCTCCATTTCTTGCCGCAGGGTTTCGAGCTGCGCCTCTTGCTGTGCGCCGAGCTCCTTTTCCAAGGACGTGCGGCTGGTGTTCACGTAGGGGTTATCGATGCCGGCGATTTCCTGGAGGGTGCGCCAAAGGTGGAGGCGCTCCGAGCACTGCAGGGCGATCGCTGGCGAAACAACTTTGCGAACGATGCTTCCATCTTTGCCGGCGAGCGAGATGAAAGGAAGTTTCCCGACCCGCTGCCGTCTCGAGAACCCCAGGTAATCGTTCATCGGGATCAGCTGATCGGGAATTGCGGGTGGGTCGGTGAGCTCAGCCGCGAACTCCGGCTCGGAGGCGGCGAAGTGGGCAAAGGTGAAGGGCTCTTCGACTTGGACCGCGTGCCCTTGTGCGTCCTGGCCAGAGAGCGTTTCGCTCGTCCAAAGCGTATTCGGCGACGGATTGGAAGAGAGATCAATACACATCACGAACCCGTTCGCGCCATCCGGATCGTAAACGCAGATGGGAAAGGCCCTCGCGCGCACGGCGCGTTCGGCGCGACGCTGAAAGGCAGTCTGCTCCTCGCCATTCCGCTGGCAGAGGACCGAAATCACGCCGGGCCGCGGGGCGGTCAGGCCCTCGAACAGGCGTTCTTGAAAATCAGGAGCGGCCACACAGGTCTGGAGGAAGTACACGCCACGCATCGCCAGGGGCAGCGTTTCAATGGTCATCTTTGCCGGCACGTTGGTGTCCAGGGCCGAGGAGTAGACCTCGCGCAAGCTCGAGCGGAGAGACACGATCTTGATGGGCATGCCGCTCTCGAGCAGCGACATCATCTTACGCAATTGCGCGCCACGGTCGTCATCCAGACGTGCCATGACGAGAAAGGGAGGACATAAACGGAGCTCAACGGGCGCGAGCTGGCGCCAGTTGAAATCCGCAAAGATCGCGTCATGGGTTTCGGATTCGTACTTGGAGCGGATTTCCAGTTGGGACATGCGCAGGGTGCGGAAGACCCGGGCGAGCCGAGTGAGGTGTTGCTCGGCATGTTCCCGGATTTCGATCTCATCCTTCTCGAGGTCGACGGAGGCAGAGTCGGGCAGAGCGGTCGAGCAAGCCTCCTTCATTTCCTCGAGCGTTGGGATGAGCTCCTGCACGCGTTTGAGCCGTTCCGGCGCCATCGCCCGGGAGTGCGTGCTTTCCCCGAGGACACGGGACAAGGAACCGAGATCGAGGTTGGTTGCGGCAAGGGGCCCGAGAGCGCGCTCGAGCTGCTCGGGATCGTGCCCATGGCGATGGTACTCGTCGAGACGAAGGACGTTTTTCAGTTCGGAGATGGTCTCAGCAAGAGCGTCTCCAAGTGTGTCGCAGTGGTGGCGCCAGACATCTTCGACGCGTTGGAGGATCTGCTTTTTCATCACGGACACACGGGTCAGCTGACGGTGTAACGGTCCATCGCGGCATCGAGCCGCTCAAGGAAAGTCGGATGATCTGGCCGTTCCTGGCGGTTCCATCGAATCTCCTCATAGGTAGGGAGATCGGGATTGCGATAGACGAGACCCATGGGGGCAGGGTCGACACACACCGCGACGCGCTGAGCCTCGTTGATGTCGCGATGGTTGTGCGCTTGAGCGGGGCCACGCTTGAGTAGCGAGGGGTGAACGGGGATGCCTTCTTCATGCTCGAGGAACACAACCGGGAAGTTCAAACCGCCCTCGCCAAAGGCTTTGGGCATGAACACCGGGCACCGCTGCAGGATACGCACAAAGGAAAGTCCGTGGTGGTCCCACGCCTTTTCGATAGTCTCGTCAAGATGAGCGGGCAGCCAGGTGGCGGTTTGGGCGACGAAGGAAACGTTCGTCATCCCCATCACTACGCTCAGAGGGTTCATGGGTTGAAGGTAGGTGCCATGCGGGGTGGTGTTGGTTTTGTATCCGGCTGGCGTGGTGGGCGAGACCTGCATCTTAGTGAGCGCATAAACCTCGTTGTCGAGCACCAGCACGACTGCGTTGATGTTATAGCGGATCGCGTGCAGCCAATGGTTGCCGCCGATGCTGAAACAGTCCCCGTCGCCCATGATCACGATGACGGGAAGCTCGGGACGCGCGAGCCGCACGCCCGTGGAGATCGGCAGAGCCCGTCCATGGATGCCGTGAAAACCGTAAGTCTTGAGATAGTGGGGGAGGCGGCTCGAGCATCCGATGCCGGAAACCGAGACAACGTCCTCCGGATCGAGGTTGTTTTTGCGCAGCACGCGCTGAAGCCCCGCTAGCACTCCATGGTCGCCACACCCCTTGCACCAGCGGGGCTTCTCAGATTCGTAGTCGTCGAGGGTGTGGGCTTCGACGGCGCCGCTCCCGATGACGCATAGTTCCGTGAGCGTGGACATTGTCAATATACTCCCTTGAGTGCGCGAAGGGTTTCACCGAGGCTTTCGATTTCCGGTTGATCGCCGAGGATGCGTTTGATTTCGGCGAAGATTTCCACCGGCATGTAGGGGCGGCCCGGGACCTTGGCATAGCAGTCGATGTCCAGCAGGGTGGCGGCCCGGAGGACCCAGGCCAACTGGCCGTAACGACGGTTTTCCTTTGTAATCAAGGGGTCGTCCCAATCATCGCTGTAGTTGAGCTCGACCGTGATGATCTGGCGAAAACCCGCGAAGATATCGTGGAGCCCAGGGGGCAGGGGACTGAGGAACTGAATGTGGACGGAGGAAACCGCGAGACCTTCCTCACGCGCGATATCGACGGCTTCCTCGATCGCTCCCCGCGTGCTGCCCCAACCCACGAGTAGGAGGTCGCCCTCGGGCGCTCCATGCACGGTCGGCGGACGCAGGGTTTGCTGCAACGCGGCGAGTTTCCGGCTGCGCATCGTGTGGCCGCGCTGGTTGCGCTCGGCGTCGTAGCAGGCCTTTCCATCGCGGTCATGGTTGAGCGAGGTCGTCACCCCCATGCCGCCTGGCTGCCCGGGGATGAGGCGCTGCGAAAGGCCGGTCGTTGGATCCCAATCGTAAGGTAGGGCTCCCGGCGGCACCGGGCTGAGGTCGAGCGGAGGCCGTCGCGGTGTTTGGGAAACATCGGGGCGATCGAAAAGCTGCTGACCGGTCGCGAGGTTCGCGTCGGAAAGGACGATGACCAGCATGCGAAATTCCTCCGCGATCTTCCGCGCGACAGAAAGAATGTAATAACACTCCTCGATCGTACTCGGCGCCATGACCACCTTGGGCGCGTCCCCTGGAGCGCCATAGAGCGCATGCAACAGATCTGCTTGCTCGATCTTAGTCGGCAAGCCGGTGCTGGGTCCGCCCCGCTGAACATCGACGATGACGAGCGGTGTCTCGGTCATCACCGCCAAGCCCTGGAACTCCGTCTTCAAGGCCATGCCTGGCCCCGAGGTGATGGTCAGCGCGGTCTTTCCGGCGTAGGAGGCCCCGAGCGCCACCCCGATGGCGGCGATCTCGTCTTCGGCTTGATGGACGAAGCCACCAAAATCTTCGAAGATCTCGGACAATTCGTGCGAAGCGGAGGTCGCCGGAGTGATCGGATACATGGAACAGATCTCGAATCCGGCCGAGACGGCGCCAAGCGCTAAGGCAGTGTTTCCGTTCATCGCCACCTTGGCAACGTCGGTTGGATGCGCCTCGATTTCGAAGCATCGATCCAAGTGCGCAATTCCGTAGTCATGACCGGCGGCTGCGAGCCTGACTGCCAGCTCGATCACCTCGCGGTTCTTCGCCTTGAAGATGTCGCGAATCACATCGTCCAGCAGGTCCAGATCTTTGCTGTACAGAGCGCACAAAATGCCGACCGCAAACATGTTCTTGCCCTGTTGAGCATCTGCGGCGTGACGGAGAGTTTCCCTTTCGAGCGGGACCTCGAGGATGGTTGCTCCGCGCGAACGAAATTCGTCGAGCACCTTGCGGTAGGACCGGCGATACTGCTCGTCGTCATGCGTTGCCCACTGATCGTCGATCAGCACGAGGACATCGTCGGCGAGGCTTCCTGCTTCGAGGCGGGAGAGCAGGGCCATTTCATTGAAGGCCAGGACCACATCTGCGCGGTTGCCCGCATTGGTAACCCGCGCACGCTCGGCCAGGCGAATGCGGTTGCCGCTAGCGCTTCCAGTCGTGTGCGGCGGAGGTCGGATCTCCGAGGGGATGATCTCCACGGTCCAAAGGCCGTTGCCAGATTTCGCGCAGAGCTGGGCAAACGCAATGGCTGCTTTTTGCGCACCTTCGCCCGCGTCGCTGACGATTTCGACTGTGTGCTCTGGGAGACGAACGCGACGGGCACCGCTCATGGGATATTCCTTCGAGTCTGCGAGGTCTATCATGACCCCTCCGGGCGGGCCAATGCCTCGCCAGAGGAGGGGGGAGCCTGGCCGATCCCCGTCGCGAATCAATATCGGAATGCACAGCGACGATCGTCGTGCAGTAAGCTAGGGCACCGGGGCGCGGGGCGCAGCCCAGGCGATCGCGGGAACCAGGCCTCCGTAATAAAGAACGTTCGGGAGCACGCGCAGAAGAAAACCGACATCGACGCCGGTCGTCAGGATGACCGCGTCGGCTGCGGCCCACAGGGCGTAGTAGGCCATGACGAACCAGGTCACCCGTCGCGTCCATAGAAGCGCGCGGCTGCGGCGCGGCAAATACACCCGGACCAAGCCGATCGACAGGACGACGAACAGCGTCTCGTAGATGACGAAAAGAATGCGAGGCTCGTTCGAGCCCAACGTGAAAACGACGAGCTGCGATCCCGTTGGCACCAGGAGCGTCCAGGCAGACGCGCGCATCCACGCACCCGCGCTCGTCGCGACGGTCCCGTCTGGTTTCGCGCTCTCGATGAAGAGGAAGAAACGAAAATCACCGATCAGAACGAAAGCCAGCGGCACGAACGAGGCTGCGGCGCCGGTCAGGGGACCGATGCCGGGCACATCGGTGGTGGTCAGCCAGGCATCAAGTAGCGCAATGGTCGCAAGCGCTGCGCAATACCTACGTACGGTGGCGGGCAGGCCGGGTCGCGACAGCGCCAATAACAGCCCGAGGATTGCTGCCGTCCAGAGGAGCAACGGGTGCTGAAGGAACGAATCGTAGAACTCGGCGTAGCTCACGGCGCGTCTGGCTCGACTTTGTGGGACGCCATTGCACCAAGATACGCGACGATCTCGTCGATGATGCGTGCCCGGTCGGGCAAGTTGGGATTCAATGGAGGCATCCTCGGCGCAATGCGCATGAGGGTCGGATCATCGATCCACTTACGGAGCCACTCTTCCTTCAGGTACTCGGTTGGATTGGCCGGGTAGTTCAGCTCCGGGCCAATCGCGCCGCCATGCCCGTTGATCGCGTGACACTTGGAGCAGTGAGCGACAAAGGCATTGAACCCTGCCAGCACCTTTGGGGCTGAAGTCGCTGGCGGCGCCATCTCCTGAAACCGCGATC
>CAMYMX010000019.1 GCA_947259605.1 uncultured Polyangiaceae bacterium
TTGTTTCCATGAGCGACTCCTTAGTTTGGGTTTGGGCCTCACTTCAGTGCGGCCCAAACCCAAACCAAGGACAAGCGATCACAAAGTCTAGACCCGCCAGTGCCAGTGCCAGTGCCAGTGCCAGTGTCGGCGGCGGCGTGCGGGCTCGGGTCTAGACGCCCACTAGCGGCAACTGCCGGCGCAGCCCCACGTTGTCGGTGACCGGAACCGGGTAGCGGCCGCTGAAGCAGGCGCTGCAGAAACCCCCGCCGCCGACCGCGCGCTTCAGGCCGTCGAGTGAAAGGTAGCCGAGGCTGTCGGCGGTGACGTACTCGTTGACCTCTTCGACGGTTTTGTGCGCGGCGATCAGCTCTTCACGGGTCGGGGTGTCGATGCCGTAGAAGCACGGCCAGATGGTGGGCGGCGCGCTGATTCGAAGGTGGACTTCGGTGGCGCCGGCTTCCCGAATCATCTTGACGATCTTGCGGCTGGTCGTGCCGCGAACGATCGAATCGTCGATGACGGCGACCCGTTTCCCTTTCAGCAGACTCTGCACCGGGTGCAGCTTGAGGCGGACGCCGAAGTGTCGAATCGACTGGGCAGGCTCGATGAAGGTGCGGCCGACGTAGTGACTTCGGATCAGGCCGAGCTCGAAAGGGAGATCGGCGGCTTCCGCATATCCGAGCGCCGCCGCGACACCGCTATCGGGCACGGGCACCACGATGTCGGCTTCGACCGGTTGGTCCGCCCACAGAGCACGCCCCATACGCTTGCGGGCGTCGTAGACGCTGATCCCGTCAAAGGACGCGTCAGGCCGCGCGAAATAAACGTACTCGAAGATGCACATGTATCGCCGCTCAGCGCTCGTGCGGAAGGGCCTGAGGCTTTGCAGGCCCAGCTTGTTGACGACGACCATCTCGCCGGGCTCGATGTCACGGATGAACTTCGCGCCGATCAGTTGAAACGCGGGTGGCTCCGAAGCGATGAGGTACGCGTCGTCGAGCTGACCGAGGCACAAGGGACGGAACCCATACGGGTCGCGCACCGCCACGAGCTCGTCGGGCGAGAGAAAGACGAGTGAGTAGGCGCCCTCCACTTGATGCAAAGCGTCTGCGACGCGGTCGATCATGGTTTCGGCCTTCGAGCGCGCGATGAGGTGCACGAGAACCTCGGTGTCGCTGTCGGAAGAGAAAATCGAACCGTCCTTTTCGAGCTGGTGGCGCAGCGCTAGCCCGTTGGTCAGATTGCCGTTGTGGGCGACCGCAATCGAGCCGTGGCCGCAGTCGACTGCAAGCGGCTGCGCGTTCTTGATGTGACTGCCGCCCGCGGTCGTGTATCGAACGTGACCGATGGCGCTGCTGCCAGGCAGCTTGTCGATTTGATCGGCCGTGAAGACGTCTTGAACGAGGCCCATCCCGCGGTGTACGAAGAGCTGCTCACCGTTGCTCGAAACGATGCCCGCGGCTTCTTGCCCCCGATGCTGCAACGAGTGCAGGCCGAGGTAAGCGAGATTCGAAGCTTCATGGGCTCCAAACACGCCAAACACGCCGCATTGATCATGAAAATGATCGTCGTCCATCCACCGCACGGCGCGTTCATAGCGCCGCCCCCCCCCCGCGTCCATGAGTCCCGCATGCCCCTAGTCCGCGTGTGCGCTAGAACCGGCCGATTGCGATGCCTCGGGTATTGAAGCGAATTGAATCGGTCGTGCCTCGGAGGGCCTCCGGCTACGGCGGGAAAGCCCGGGGCCTCGCTGCGCTCGCGCGAGCGGGTTTCCCCGTTCCTGCCGCTTACGCCATGCCTGGCTGGGTTGGTGATTCGTTCTTTTCGAGTGTTCTAGACATTGCAGATCGTCCGCGGGCTCTTCTTCGCGCACCGCACGTCTCGGATGCGCGCCTGCAAGCGATCGCCGAGCGCGTAAGGGAAGCGACCCTTCCGCAAGACGTGGTTCGAAGCGTCACGGATGCATTGCTAGCGATGCGAGACGAGGGCGCGACGAGCTTCGCCGTTCGCTCCTCGGCCATCCATGAAGACCAGGAAGGCGCGTCGGCGGCCGGGATGCACCTGACCCTGCTCAACCTGATGCGCGAAGACGAGGTGCTCGATGCGATCAAGGTCTGTTGGTCGAGCCTCTTTCGCCCTCGCGTTCTGTCGTACCTCCGCGCGCTGGGCGAGGAGATCCCAGTCTCGGTCGGCGTCGTGATTCAAGCCATGGTTCCAGCCGAGGTTTCGGGCGTTCTGTTCACGGCCAACCCACTCACGGGGGATGCCGGAGAGGTCGTGATCAACGCCGCATATGGCTTGGGCTCGTCGGTCGTCGACGGCCGCGTGACGCCGGACACCTATCGAGTCGACAAGGCCACGGGTCAATTGCGCGACCGGGTCCTCGGCGAGAAGGCCCAGCAAACCTTGCTTGATCGTTCGGGCGGTGTTCGTGAGGTCGCGGTAGCTCCTGCAGAACGCGAAGCGCCGGCGTTGAGCGAACAGCAGCTCCTGCAGCTGACCGAGCTCGCGACCCGAGTCGAAAGCCATTTTGGAAATGCCCGCGACGTCGAGTGGGCGTTCGCCGAACACGAGCTGTACGTTCTGCAAGCGCGACCGATCGTGGTCCCGAGCATGCGAACCCGACGCAGCTCGCGACGCGATCGTCCGATCGATCGCCGCAAGATCGTCTGGAGCAACGCAAACGTCGGGGAGGCACTTCCCGGCGTCGCCACGCCATTTACCTGGTCTGTGCTCAGTCAGTTCAGCGAGCTGGGCTTTCGCCGCGCGTTTGGCGCCATGGGCTGTGCCGTCCCGCGCGACGCTGAGCTCGTCGGCGACTTCCGGGGGCGCATCTACATCAATCTGACGGAATTCAGCGCAATCTTGTCGCAGATTCCCTGGATCCACCCGGCCGCTCTGGTTCGGCTCGGGGGCGGACAGTACGCATCCGAGCTCGACGAAGTCGTGGCTGAGCGGAGCTCGACGGGCTTCTTCCTTCGTTTGCCGCAGACCGTTTCACGATATGCCCGCGAGAACTTTCGCCTCGAGGCGCGGGTAGACGAGTTCGAAATGTATTTCTCGGACGAGCGAATGCGAATGAACGGCATCGATCCTCGGCTCCTCGAGCCCAGCGGTCTCGACCGGATGCTCGGAGACGTCGAGCACCTCTTGGACGAGACGGGCTCGATCATGCTGACTGCGTACGCGAACCTGCTAAGCGCCGTTCTCGTGCTCACCGGCTTGCTGCGGGCGTTCGCAGGGAGTCAGGGCTCCGGCTTCTACCGCGAGCTGCTTTCGGGTTTGCAAGACGTCGCCAGCGCGCGTCCCGGGTTCGTGCTGTGGCAGATTGCCCAGCTCGCGCGCGACGAGCCCGAGCTGGCCGAGGTCATCCGGACGGCCGACCTCAAAAAGCTCACGGTGTCCAACCTTCCTGGCGGCCGCACTCGGGACGCGCTGACTCGCTTTCTCCAAGACTATGGCTTTCGAGGCATCCGCGAAGCCGAAATCGCCGCCCCGCGCTGGTCCGAAGACCCCATGCTCATGTTCGCGACGCTCCGCTCGCATCTCGGCGGTACGATTGACCTGGTCCAGCGTGGGCGCGACCTTCAATTCGTCCGGGAAGAGGCAGAAGAGAAGCTCAAAAAGAGCGTTCCCTTCGCGCTTCGGCCGGCGGTTGCGAAGCTACTGGACTTGGTGCGTCACTTCACCCGCATGCGAGAGCACCTGCGTGGTCACGTGGTCGAGGTCCTCGGCATGTTTCGCCGAGTCGCCCTCGAGGCCTCGCGTCGGATCGAAGCCCGCGAGCCTGAGGCCGGTTCGGACGCCGTGTTTTTTCTGACGCTCGGGGAAGTTCGGCGCGTTCTCTACGATGAGAACGAGCGCGTTGCGATCCGCGCACAGCGCCGCCGCTTGGAGTACGACCGCAACCGGGCGCTGCCTGAACCACCTGCGACCTTCGTAGGCTTCCCCCCTGATGATCTAGCCGTTGCCTCGAAGGCAAAGCGTTTGCGCGGCCTGGCGGCGAGCCGGGGCGTTGCCGAGGGCAGGGTGCGCATCCTTCGCGACGCTAGCCAGGCAGCTCACTTCGAGCGTGGTGAGGTGCTCGTGGTGGCGGCCGCGGACACCGGATGGGCACCGTTGTTCCTGGCTGCGTCGGGTGTGGTCACGGAGCTCGGCGGCCCTCTCTCTCACGCCGCGATCATTTTGAGAGAGTACGCCGTGCCCGCCGTGGTCAATGTCGCCAATGCAACTCGCTCGCTTTGCGATGGCGACATCGTTCGAATCGACGGTGACGCAGGGACCGTGGAGGTCCTCGGTGCCTGAGGCGGAGAGCGCCGAGCCCGAGATCATCCACCACGACGAGCATCTCCTAATCGTCCACAAGCCTCCTGGTCTTCCGACGACCGCGCCACACGCAGGGGAGCCGTCGCTCGTCCGGTGGGTATCCACACGGTTTGTAGACCTTCGCCCACACGCCACCTCTCGCCTCGATTCTCAGGTCAGCGGCTTGGTGACCTTTGCACTCACAACCAAAGCGAACCGAACGCTGCTCGACGCACGGCGCGCCGGCGCGTACGAGCGTGTCTACCTCGGCGTCACCATCGCAGACGTGCTGGTCGAGTCGGGAGACTGGAGCTGGCCGATTTCAATCGATCCGAGCAACCCCAAGCTTCGCGTCGCACGCCCGGGCCGCGGTGAGCGAGCCGCGTTGACGCGATATCGAGTGGCTGCCCGCAGCCCGGGCGCGACCCTTCTTCGGCTGATGCCCATGACCGGTCGAACGCACCAGATCCGCGTCCACGCGGCCTACGCGGGTTACCCACTCTTCGGCGATCATCGCTACGGCGGCAAGCGGCGGGAAGTCCTGCCTGACGGCACGGTCGTCACGGCGCGACGGGTGATGCTGCATTGTGCCAGACTGAGCTTTCCGTCGCCGTCGGGCGGCGCGCAGCTGCAATTCGAAGTACCCGCACGACGAGACATGCAAACGATGTGGAACGCCCTGGGCGGGACAGCGTCGGAACTTCAGCCCTGACGCTTGGTCGAGTACTTCGTGCCTGCGGGCTCGTTTCTTGGCCTGTTGAAATGCGCTTCGAGCTCGCGGTGCAGGATCTCCTGCACGTCTTCTTGCAGTCCGAGCGGGTGTCGAATCAGCCGCTCGATGTTTCGCTGGTAGACGAAGAGGCGTCGCTGTTGTTCGCCTCCCGCGGTTGTGGCCATCTCATCTAGAAGGAGTGGGGTTCGTGGATCGACGCCCTCGGCCACGACCTCGAGGCCGGGCAGATCGCTCACCATGATCAAGTTGCCCTCGAGGCGCTGCGTGAGCCCCTCGGGTAGCGCACGCAACGCCGCCTGCACGATCTTTTCGAAGCGGCCATGCGTGGGCGACCAAGGGGGGCTCGGTAGCAGTCCGTCCAGATGCCGCGTCTTGAGAAAGGCCAATGAGGCTTCGCCGTTGCGCTCCTGTCGGTCGCGCAGCAGGCCCAGGTAGTACAGTACGTCGGCGGACGCATCCGGTCGCGCAGCTGCCCGTTCGATCAAGAGAGTGGCGGCATCGATCTGGTCGAGCTCGAAGTGCGCGCGCCCAATCAGGAAGTCGAGCTGTTCGTTTTCGTAGGGCCCTTCGGGCAGCCCGAGGAGAAGCTCGGCAGCCGCAGCTCGGTCCCCCTGCTGGAGCAGCGCGTCGACTTTGAGCACCGAGGCATCAGCGATGTCGTCCGCCGTTTGGCAGCTTTCGAGCGCCTGGTCGAGCACCCGAATCGCCTCTGCCAAGCTTCCCAACGGGTGAATCAGAAGCTCGGCCGCGTTGAGCATCGCCTCGAGGTAGTGCTCGTCGAGGTCGATGGCCTGGCGATAATGCTCGAGGGCCATGTCCAGATTGCCATTGGCGGCATGGATGTAGCCGATGAGGTTGTGCGCATCCGGCGATTCGCCGTCGAGCTCGAGGGTCTGCTCGGCCGAGGCCATCGCGCCGTTCAAGTCGCCTTGCGTGACCAACTCCCAGCCGCGGTCGAGGTGCGCGCTGAGACGGTCCATGAATCCTTCGATTGGCTCGGACATGACTAATTCCGAAACTTACGTGGCGGGTTTCGGACGTCAAGCGGAACCGTAGGCTATCATGCATTTGAAATGCTGAGGCTTTGGCCGATTGCGGGAATCATGGTGATCTCCTCTTGTGTGACCGAGCCGCTGCCGGCAGGCCAGACGATCTCGGTCGGCACCGCAGAACGCGGCTATCTTCACCATGCCGTTCGCCTCGCCGACCGGGGAGAGGGGTATCGGCGGCTGCGGCCCCAAGACCAAACCCGATACGGGACAGAGACTCTCGTTGGTGCGATCGAGCGCGCGGCGCGCAATGTCGCCAACGCATTTTCGGCCGGACCCCCGCTTCGGGTTGGCGATCTGTCGAGCCACCTTGGCGGCTCGCATGCGAGGCATCGAACCCACCGCAGCGGCCGGGACGCCGACCTTTTGTTCTTCGCGAGAGACGCCGGCGGGCTGAACACGAGTCCGGATGCCTGGCTTCGTTTCGACGTGTTTGGGCTCGCGATCCTGCCGGGCGCGTCGTTCCGCTTCGACGAAGCACGCAATTGGCACCTAGTGCGCAGCTTGGTCATGGATGACGAAGCACGCGTGAAGTGGCTCTTCTGCTCGAATGAGCTCAAGGTTCGTCTTCTCCGCTACGCCGCGCGTCACGAGCATTCGCCCCAGGCCGTGATTCGAGCGACCTGGGTGCTTCATCAACCGTCGCGCGGCGAACCACACGACGATCACTTTCATCTCCGCGTCGGCTGCGGGGCAAAGGAGCGGCATCTCGGTTGCAGAGAACAAGCTCCCCACTGGCCGTGGTTGAGCGACCCGGCGCGCAAAGACGAGACCAACGCAAACATCGCCGCCAATGATGCAGGGATCCTTCGTTGGCTATTTGCCGAGGAGCATTTGGATCAGGGCGGCGACATCGCCAGGCTTGGCCTCGACACCGCAGCGAAACCATCCTCGATCGCCCGTCACTAAGTCGGTTAGGGCGCGGTGTTTTTCCGTGGCGCCCCACACCAAGACGGCTGAGTTTTCCGGCAGTTCGTGTGCCAGAGTCGCAATCGTCGACGGTTGGACGGAAGCCTCGACGCAATCGATCACGAGCACTGGGCTCAACGATGCGGTGGCCTTGACGTTGTCGAGAAACGCAACGACGTCCTCGATTTGCTGCACGGTCGCGGCGGAGCCTATCTTCTTTGCGATCGCGTCGCATCGCGCGCGGTCGCGAGTGGCGACGAAGACCATCGGTAGCGCTGAGCCCAGCGGTTCAATCGTGGGATATTTCGAGGTACTGGGCTCCGATGGATGAGCGCTGTGCTTCCTGCTGACGCCCGACCTCGCTCGTTTACGGCCGTCCTCGCGCGTTGCATCCCCATGTCTGTCGCCCTGCGGTGGTTGAGAACCGATCGTCTCGGCGAACATCAGCATGGGCTCCAGGTTCTGCATGACGGCCTCGGCGGCCGCGTTGCCGAGATAGAACTCCATCGCGGTTCGCAGGTGTTTGTCCACGAAGCGGTGCAGGCGATCTCCGGCGGCCGGGATTTCATGCTCGCGTGCCATGTGCAGCGCGCGATGAAGGATCTGGACCCGCACCTCGGGCGTCGCGACGCTCTCGATCGCTTCTCGGACCATCCGGGCGATCGGGTTCTCCGTTTGCCCCGGTTCTTCGTCGCCGGACGCTGAGTGAATGCGAGCTACCACAACATCATAATATTACCGTGATTTCAAGACGAGGCCAAACCCCCTCGAGTAGTGCCTCTCGGGGCCGCTATGGTACATCGCAGACATGCTCGTGATGGGGGTCGACGAGAACGGTTTGGGGCCGCGACTGGGGCCTCTGGTGGCCACCTCCGTCGTTCTCAAGGTCTCCCGCTACCCTAGGGCCGCGCTGTGCCGGCGCGGGCTTGGCCTGGGGCTGACCGACAGCAAGGAGACCGGTGGATTCGGAAGGATGGCTTTCACCGAGTCGGTGGCCCTAGCTCTGGTCGAACGTGGGGGAGCGGGAGTGCCGGCCTCGGTCGATGGCTTTATCGACCGCGTTGCTCCCGAGTCCCGTCCAAAGCTTCGTGCCTGCTGTCCTGACGAAGCAACCGCGCGGCAGTGCTGGGGGGTCGATCCCTCGCTCCCGATGTTTGGCGGCGATGCGGCGCAAGGCAGGCGGTTGCTCGATCGGCTGATCGGCCGCTCGAGCCTTCGCATCGTCGACGTGCGAAGCCGCGTTGCCTGCGCCGGCATGCTCAACGCAAAGCATTCCGATGGAACGAACAAGCTCGCCGTCGATCTCGAGCTCTTCGAGGATCTGATCGCGTCCGTCCACGTTCGCCACGGCTCGCCGCTGTTGGTTCTTTGCGGAATGATCGGAGGCATCCGCGACTACGCCTCGCGCTTTGCCCGGTTTGATTCCAACCGGGTCGAAGCTATTGAGAACCGTCGCGGTCAACGTAGATACAGGGTCGAAGACCTGGGCGAGCTTCGCTTTGAAGTCGATGCAGATGCGCGCCACCTGCCGGTCGCCCTGGCCTCCATCGTTGGCAAGTACGTACGCGAGGTCTGCATGCACCGGATCGGTGAATTCTACCGAAACGACGTCCCAGAATTGAAGCTCGCGAGCGGCTACCATGATCCGGTGACCACGCGTTTCATCGACGCGACCGAGCGATCCCGCCGCCGCCTCGGGATTGCGCCCGATTGCTTTCAGCGGCACGCCTGATGGCTGTGCTAGAAGGCGGGTATGTCTGAGCGAGACAAGGCTCCGCGCTGGATTGTGTGGTTGGGTGTGTCGCTCGCGGTTGGGTGGCTCCTATTCACCCTGCGCGGCGTGCTGGCCCCGGTTTTCTTTGCCTTCCTGATCGCGTATATGCTCGATCCGCTGGTCGATCGCATCGAGCAGAGCCGGCTGCTTCGCGACCGCTCGATCGGCCGCGCCGTCGGTATCGCGGTGCTTCTCTTGGGCGTCTTTGCAATCACCGCGATTTCGCTTCTGGTCATCTTTCCAATGGTCTACGAGGAGATCGCGAGCTTTGTGAAACGCTTGCCCGGGCTCGTCGCACGCAGTCGGGCGGAGTGGGAGCCGATCCTCCTCGAGTACGGCTTGGAAGTCCCCAACTCGGTGGGCGACGCGTTCGAGGAGCTGCACCTCGACCTCCAATCGGTTCTCACCAAGGGCTACACTCCCGCCACCGCCGTAGCGAAATGGCTCCTCGGCGGCACGGCTTCTGCGGTCGCCGCAATCGTCGCTTCGCTGATGATTCCGGTGTTCGCATTTTACCTGCTCTACGACTTCGATGCTCTCGTAGCCCGGGCCGCGGACTTGATTCCGCCCCGCCATCGGCTGGAGGCGAACGGCTTCTTTCGTGAGGTCGACGAGGTGCTCGGGCAGTTCTTTCGAGGTCAGTTCACCGTCATGGCCACCTTGGCAGTGCTGTATTCGGTTGGGTACGGATCGATCGGGGTGCCCTTAGCGCTGCCGATCGGGATCATGGCAGGGGTGCTCTCGTTCATTCCATATCTCGGCAGCACCCTTGCGCTCGGCACGGCTCTGCTGATGACCGCGCTGGACTGGCAGGGTTGGACGCAGGTCCTTTGGGTGCTCGGTGTGCACGCGATCATTCAGGGACTGGAGGGCTTCGTGATCACGCCGAAGATCATGGGCGACACCGTTGGCATTTCCGCTATTGCCGTTCTGTTCGCCTTGCTGGTGGGCGCCGAGCTCCTGGGATTCACCGGCGTGTTACTCGCGGTTCCTGCCGCGGCTGTCATCAAGATCCTGATCCAGCGAATCGACGGCCGGTATAGAAAGTCGGAGTTCTTCGTTGGGCGCGACGCGGACACGAGCAGGGCTACTGAACCATCGAAAGACTAGACACGTCGACGGTCACTTCGATTGTGCGCTCTCGCGCCGACACGCGAGCGGACTGCAGCACATTCGTCCATGGAGGTTTGACGTTTTCAGGCGAGGCAGCGATCCAACGGCGAATGCGCTCCGCGTCCTGAGCTGCGAGCTCGGGGCTGCTGACGTCGATCGATAGTGTCACGGCCCCGGCGCTTCCGGACTCGACAAACAAGCCAATGGTTTGGGCACCTTCGAGCGCGGAGGGCCCGTCCGACCACTGCGTCACCCGCTCCAGCGCAGACATCCAATGGTCTGGTGGCTCCAAAATCGCGGAAATGCTGCTCCCGCGACTCAACAGCGGCCAGCGCGCCGCAATGAGGCTTCGTTCGACGAGGGCAGGCGCGGTACCGCGCCGAACCGCAATGGCCTCCGTCACGGTCGTCACGGAGCCTGCGATGATCGTCCGGTCATCGACTACTGAGATTGCGCTCCGCTGATGGAGATCCGCCAGCATAGGCCCCGACGGGCTGTCGAGGCGAACGACCGAGCCACCGCGGCCTTCGACGAGCGAACGGTGACAAGCCGCCAAGGCTGCGGCGCTTGCGGCGCGTCCCCGCAACATGACGCCAATCGATTGAAACGGTTGATCGTCGGGCCCGCGCACCCAAACGATGACTTCACTCAGTCCTTCGATCGGATCCAGCGCGCAGATCGCTTCAATCTCGCTCAGCTGCTCGTCGGGAACGAACGCTCCCAGCAGCGTCCTGGCCGCGCCCGTATCTGCAATCGAGGCAGCGTCGATCTTCAAAATGGCACGGGCGGTGCGCGGGAGCTGATGGAGCAGCCGATTCGCCCGCAGCGTTTTGGCGTGTTGCATCGCCCCGAAGAGCAAGCCCGCCATGCTAATCGAAACGACGGCGGCCACCTTGATCGAGCGAGACACCGTTCGAGGGTAGGAAGTTCTTTTCACGGAGCAAGCCCTCGTGCTAACGCCTGCCTCATGCCATGGCGCCGAATGCGGTTACGAAATGCCGAGGTTCTCGCGCGTTGCGATGAGGGCGGCGAGCTCACTGCACGCGAAGGCCGGGTCGAGGTTCGATACAAACCCAACGACGGCAGGGCGTATTTCGCAAGCGCGTCGAATTTGAAGCCGTCTGAAGCCGTCTCACAGATCGAGCCGGATTCATTTTGCGCGCCGGGCGAAGCGGTGCAGAAGTCCCAGAAACCCTCCAAAGAGCACTCGAGCGCCGCCTCCTCCAAAGGATCGGGGGCTCCCGAAAAGCCCGATGGTGACGAAGTGCTCGTCTACGCGGACGGCGCTTGCAGTGGCAACCCCGGCCCTGCAGGCGTAGGCGCAGTCGCGCTCTGGGCCGATGAGAGGCGCGAGCTGAGCGAGTACATCGGAGAAGCGACGAACAACATCGCTGAGCTCACGGGCATTCTTCGAGCAGCAGAGCTTGCAACGGAGCTCGGCAGGCCGCTCCGGCTCTACACCGATTCGACCTATTCGATCGGCGTGCTGACGCAGGGTTGGAAGGTCCGCGCCAACAAAGAATTGGTCGCCAAAGTGCGGCAGGTGCTCGACGCGCACCCCGACACCAAGCTCTTTCACGTTCGTGGCCACCAGGGGGTAAGGCTCAACGAGGAGGCCGACGGGCTGGCCGTCCGCGCGGTGCAGGACAAAGCGTCTACGGGCTGGGTTTCGCCTTGAAGCGCCGCGCCGCTTCTTCGAGCGTGACTAGCTCGTAGCCGGCCTTCCGAATGACCTGAACTGCCGTTCGAAGCGAGCGAAGCTTCTCCGTTGCCGTTCGCCTCAAGTCCGCACGATGCGGTTTGAGCGCCTCGAGCCCGTCGTCGCACGCGTCGGCCGCGTCGAACCCGTGAAGCTCGAGGTTGATGAGCTCCCTTCCGAGCATCTGCTTGCTCAGCCGTTCGGCGAGTTGGTCCCCGCCAAGGACGAGGGAAGTCCCAATGTATGGGAGCTGCAGCGGCGTTACGCCGATCGGCAGCTCCATCATACCGTCTCCCTTCGTCCAGTACGGGCGACCTATCCGGTAAGGCTCCCGCGGGGCGAGCAGAACTGCTGGCTGGTCCAAGATACTCGAGCTCTGTCGGCCTCGAAGCTTGATCGCCGCGAGCGCTGCGGCCTTCACGGCGTAGTAGCTCGGGCACGGAAAGACGCTCGAATCGTATTCGACCCCGGAGGCTTCGAGCGCGCTGAACAGCACGTCGCTGACGCTGTAGCCCGGCGCGCGAAACCCGACGGGGCGCTTGCCGCAGCTCTGCTCGATGATCGTCGCGCCACGTTCGATCTCCTCGCCAATGTCGCCCGCCGCTCGACGCGTGAGATCGTAGTGGTGATGATACGAGTGATTTCCGATCTCGTGCCCTGCAGCGTGAAGCCTGGCGATCGTGTTGCGGTTTTCGTCGCGCTCGAGGTCCTCGCCAATTGCAAAGAACGTGGCTCGAATCGATTCTTCATCGAGCCAGGCCGTGAGTCGTGGCACGCAGTTCTCGTACACGGCGCGTGAACTCCGTCCTGCGGGCGCCTCGACCCCGTGGATCGCCGCATAGCGAGGCACCTCGTCCAGGTCGATCGAAATCGAAGCCAGTTTCAGGGTCACCCTTTGAACCGGATTGCGATGAAAAGCCTAGCTAAGTTCATGAGCACGTTGGGGACTCGCCTGACCAGACCGACCGTAGGCGGCCGCTTCTCCTGCACCCGCACCGGAATCTCGCGTACGCCGAGTCCTGCGCGCTCTGCCCGAATGACCAGCTCGGAGGCAAAGAGGTCGCGGTCGATCTGACACGCACTGGCGATCGGCTGAACGGCCTCCCTTCGAAAGGCCTTGAGGCCGTGGGTATCAGTTCCTCGGAATCCCAGCGCCACCTTCAGCATGCCGTTGATCACCACTGTACCGAGGCGCCGGAAGTAGGGGCGACGGTCCATGGCCCCCTCCATCGCCTTGGACCCGACGACGAAATCTACCGATGAGTCACGAAGCAACGAAAGGGCGCGCTGGTAGAAGTCCGTATCGCAAAGGTCGATTTCGTCACAAATCACCGTCTCACCTTTGGCGTCGAGGATGCCCTCTCGGAGCGCTTTGCCGTAGTTTGGCTCGACGGTGTGGCGACACCGGAGCGCGTCGAAACGCCCGGTAAGCTCAGTCGCGATCTCGAGCGTTCGGTCCGTTGATCCGTTCTCCGCGATCAAGATCTCGTAGGACCAGGGGAGGAAGCTGAGCCGATCGACGAGGTCGAGTATGGCCGCGCGCAGGATCGCTTCCTCGTTGAAGACGGGAATCACGATCGAGATCGACGGGACGGTATTGGGCTCGGCCACGGCGCGGCACTCTCTTACGTCGAGATGACCCCGTCAAGTCAAGCTACAGAGCACAGCGTGCGCCGAATCTAGGTCGACTTGGAGCGGACCGAGGCAGGCGGGCAGCGCGGATGTCTGTCCGCGCGACATCGCGAGTATGGTTTCTCCATCGTGCAGCGTCACGCGTCCGTCGAGGACGGTCAGCGAGCGCAATCGATCGGCCGCATCGAGCTGGAGCTTGCCCGAGCCGGCCACGCGCCGAACGGTGAAGACCTCGGACTGGAGCGGTCCTTCGCGGCTCATGAGGACTTCGAGAGTCGCCGGCCCATCGATACGCGCCGGCCCTGCGTGGTGACTCAGGCGATCGATGTGCACGGCGTCCGCTGCGCCCTCCCACCTCGTCACGGCGAGAGCGCGCTCCCGGTGAAGCGGGCGCGGTTGGCCGCTGGGGTCCAGCCGCCCGGCGTCATCGTACTTCCGGTTCCAGTCCCAGTACCGGTAGGTGACCCCGCGCTTGCCCGGCGAAACGCGCTGTGGCTCGAGAAGCAAGACCCCTTTGCCGATTGCATGCGGTGTCCCGGGCCCAATCATGAACAGATCGCCAGGAGACACCGGGACGAACGACATGAGCGCCGACACGTCCTTCTGCGCATCGATTGCCGTTTCTACATCCTGTCGCGTCACGCCGGCACGAAACCCCAGGTACAAACCGGCGCCGGGTTCGGCATCGATGATGTACCAGGCTTCCGGCTTTCCGCTTTCGTCTGCCCCAAGCTGTGGGTCGTCGTCGTGAGGATGAATCTGGACCGAAAGATCATCTGCGGCGTCGACCAACTTCACGAGCAGCGAGGTCGAACCGCTCGGCGCCTCGGCACCGAGAAGAACGGGGTCCGCGCGCAGGACCTCGTCCAGCGTGGGTCCGTCGGCCAGCCGGCTCGGGAAATCAGGCTCTACCGAGAGCTCCCAGGCCTCACCCACCGGACCGCCCGGCTGCAATTGGGCGTCTGCCTTGAGCCTCTCGCGGATTCGGCGCCCCCCCCAGGGCGTCCGAGACGTAGGCGTGAAGTTGTCCGGGCGTAAGAGCAGCGGACGCCGCCAATTTCTTGGTCCTACTTTATCCCACATGTAAGGTGACTTCGAATCCTATTGGTAGCGCCCCTGGAGGTTTTGGATGGGCTATTTGGGCAAAGAACGCCGAATTCATCGTATCTTCGTCACTCGCAACAGTGAATACCACGTCCGCCGCAACGTGTGCGTGGCCGTTCGGGATCGCCGAAGCGGCGAGTGGCTGGGTGGCCACCTCGCACTTCGAAGCACGGTTTCGGGTGGTCTCAAGTTCCACGACAACGGCGCCATCAGCGCCTCGGAGGGGCTCCCGACCGTCGGTGAGTCGCTTTTCTTCATCGCCGCCGGGCGGGACCTGATCACCAGCCCGGTGCTCAACGTGGAGCGACCTCCGCGCACGGTCGTTCACGACTATCCCATGTGAACACGCGGAGGCAGGGATGCTATATCCCGCTTCGTGTCGTCGGAGATGAAGACCATTCGCGTGGTAGCGGCCCTGGTCGAGCGCGATGGGCGGTATTTGATCACCCAGCGTCGAGAGACTGCTGTACTGCCGATGCTCTGGGACTTTCCGGGCGGACGCGTCGAAACGGGCGAGACCGACGAGGCAGCATTGGCGCGCGAAGTGGCGGAGCGTCTCGGCGCCCGGGTCGATGTGGGTCAGCTGATTTCTTTCGTGAATCATCCGTACGAGAAGTATGCGGTCGACTTGTATCTCTACGAGTGCAGGTTGCTGAGCGAACATCTGCATTGCCACGCGGTCAAAGACTACGCATGGGTCACGTCCGAGGAGATGGAGTCGTACTCATTCACGCCGGTTGACGAGGCATCGATGAACAAGCTACTCGGCGAGGGCTGAGCGCCAGCCCTAGACGTCGTAAAAGATCGGCGGTCGCTTGCGGATGAAGCGCATCACGAGCTCGCGAGCCTCTTCCGATAGCCCTTCAAACTGAATGCCCATTCCCGGTTCGGACTCCGATGCGAAGTCCATCGGATCCCTGACAAAGCGAACGTAGCCGTCGCATTCGAACTCGAATCCGCCCGGCAAGGTTACGAGCATTCGGACCGAAGTGTCTTTCGGGAAGGCTTCATAGGTGGCGAGAAACACGCCGCCATGCGCAATCTCCCCGCTGAAGCCCACGTAGAAGTTGGATTGTGTCGTTGCGCCGAGGTTGGCCTCGAGCCCTTGTCGTGCACTCCCAGGAATCGGTGCAGGAGGCGGGAGCAACGAAGTTGGAACTTCCACTGGCACGCTGGCCGAAGGACGCTGTGATGGAGAGCGCTGTGACGGCGGTGCGCTCGCCGGAGAGCGCTGTGACGGCGGTGCGCTCGCCGGAGAGCGCTGTGACGGCGGTGCGCTCGCCGGAGAGCGCTGTGACGGCGTGCGCCGTAGCGCGGGACGAAGCAAGATCGGGCGCTCCAAGGGCTCGGCACTTTGAGGAGGGCCGCTCGCCGGTGGTGGGCTCGCCGGTGGTCCGCTCGCCGGTGGTCCGCTCGCCGGTGGTGCGCTCGCCGGTGGTGCGCTCGCCGGAGAGCGCTGTGACGGAGGCTGCGACGCTGGGGGCTCTGACGCCCCCTCTGGCGGCCTAAGGGTCGGCTTGGTCGTTAGCGGAAACAAAACGCTGATGACGTCTGCGATGCTCTCTGTCGTTTTCTGCACGGCAGCATGGTCGCTCTTCACGTCCTGCAGCAGGGCGAGCGTTTGGCTGAGCGTGCCTAGCGCGTTCTTAACGCAGGTCTTGCCGTCCGGCTCGGTAGACGCGTACTCCGCCTCGAAAAGGGCGCCGATCGACTTGGCCACGTTCTGAGTGAGTCCGAGAACCTCTTCGGGAACGTCGGTGTCCTGTTGCAGCGCTTCGAGTGCTTTGCCGAGCGATTCACGAGCTTGTCGCGCCTCGCCCGCCGATGAGTAACCCATGCCTGGCCTTCCCCCGTCTACCTAGCTCGAAGGATACCGGGAGTCGCCAGCAGGTCAAAGCTCCTTCACGAATACGACGCGCGAGCGGCCTGGACCCGCGTAGTCGGGGACCTCGGTGCTTTCGAAACCCATCGACTGGTGAAACCGGACCGGGCCTTCATGCCCGGCAGAAGCCAGGGATTTGATACGCTTCATGCCGGCGGCCCGGCACCGCTCGGTGAACTGGGCGTAAAGCTTCTTTCCCACCTGGCGACGCCGGTGGTCTGGGTGAATCCCAACCAGATGCACGTATCCGGTTGCGGACGGTCCGGGCAGCATCACCCCGAGCAGGAAGCCGATCACCTGCCCGTCGAGCTCGGCCACGAGCGCATGTTCGCCAAACTCGTAGAAAAACATGGGATCTGCGCGCCTTCCCGCCGGCCCGCCCCACCACTGGTCGAGCACCGAGATGATATAGTCGTAGTCGGCTTTCGTGAGTCCCCTGATCTCCATCGTCCAGGTCGGCGGATAACACGAACGCGAGCAGAACGCACGGAGACCCCGATCCAATGATGTCCCAGTCCCCAGCGTCATCGGAGCGGGCCGAGGTCTCGTTCTGCCCTTTTTGTTACGAAGGCTTTGAAGGCCGCGTCGAGTGCCCCGAGCACGACTTGACGCTGATCCCCTTCGATGAGCTTCCCCGCCGTGGGGATCGCCCCTTGGACCAGGTCACGTTTTTCGTGGACCCGCGTCTCGGCCGTGGAACCGCGCTGTTGGGCGCAATGCTCGTGCTGCTCGGATTCATCCTTCCCTTCGTACGCTCGTTGGGGCTCGAAGCGTCCGCCTTGGAGGTCGCCATCGATGGTGCTGTCAATCTCTGGTTCACGCCCGGAGCCGCGATCGTG
>CAMYMX010000020.1 GCA_947259605.1 uncultured Polyangiaceae bacterium
CGACTCCGACATCTACGTCGATCAACTCTACCAAGGCGCACCGCAAAACGGCGCGACCCTCCTGGTGTCCCGTGTGTCGCGATACGTCGTCGATCTCAACCGCGGGCCCGACGACGTCGACTCGGCTGCTGTGCCGAGGCATCCGAGGGGACGTCACCTTCCTGCACGCGGTGTGGTGTGGCGCGCAAGAACCGATGGGACGCCCCTGTTGCGGGCTCCACTCAGCATCGATCAGTTCAGCAGGAGGCTGGAGCTCTTCTACAATCCGTACCATGAAGCGCTTCGCGATATCGCGGCACAGATAATCCGGGAGCACGGCCGTGTGCTGATCCTCGCGGCGCATTCGATGCCCTCGTCGGGCCGTCGGACCATTGGCGGAGGCAGGGTTCGCCGAGCGGACGTCGTGCCCGGGACGCGCGGCCGCTCGACTGCAGATGGGCGTATCATCGATCTAATCGATTCGCACTTCCGCGAAGCAGGTCTGAGCGTGAAACATGACGATCCGTATCGCGGTGGCTGGACGACATCGAGCTACGGAGCCCCCAAGCGCGGGCAGCACGCGGTCCAGATCGAGCTGAACCGCGCGCTCTACGTCGACGAGCGCACCAGCGAAATCAAAAGAGAAGACTTCGCGCAGCTCCAGGCCGTGCTCGAACAGCTGGTCCGCAAGCTCGGCAAACTATTGCGGGGCTCCAGTCAGTTCGCGACCGGTTGATCGACCACACCCGATTCGCTCGAGCGGACCTCCAGCCGATAGCGGCTGTTTGCCGTCTGCAGGTAGTAGGTATCCTGCCCGCAAAGCTGGAGCACGCGCTTCACTGGAGTCGTGACGTACTCGTGCAGGCCATCGGCGAACTCGATGACGACGACGGAGCCTTTGCGCGGAGGTCGCAGTAGACGCCCGACGACAGCTCGACTCGACTTGCGGCCTACTTTGCGAAGGACGACTTCCACGCATCGAAACTAGCATAATTGGCTTCTTGGGCAAAGTAGACACGGAAAAATCCAGCCTTTTTGCGCATCCGCGAGAATTGCGCCTCCAGCGCAAACTGCGCGCAGCCTGCCGCGGCGATCAGGCTGCCGCATGTGGCGAAACGCCGCGGTACTGGCGGCAAGGCGTCGATTTTTGCCCTGCTTTTCACGAAGTCCGCAGTCGGCACGGTTACTGCATCGGCCGTGTCGCATGTCGACGATCATCACGGCAACGGCTCTGGACCGATACCGCGCCTCGCTCAAGCGGGTCGAGATCCTTGATGCTGAAACCGAACGGGAGCTTGCCCAGAGCTGGACAGAAGGCAACGAAGCTGCTGGCGTTCAGTTGATCGAATCGAGCCTGCCGTTCGTGATCGCGATCGCACGCGAGTATCGGCGCTGGGGAGTGCCGCTCGAGGATCTCGTTCAGCAGGGCAACCTCGGGCTTCTCAAGGCGGCGTCGAAATTCGATCCGGAAAAGAAGTGCCGGCTGATCACCTACGCGGCGTATTGGATCCGTGCCGAGATTCGCGACTACGTCGTCCGTTCATACCGGATCGTCCGGCTCGGAACGACCCGAACCGAGCGGCGCGCGATGCGGGCGTTCAGGCGGAAGTCGGTCGAGTCCCCGCAGGCGCTGGCGGAAGAAAGCGGGATGCCCCTCACACGCGCAAAACAGCTGTGGCCTCTGCTGGCCCGGGGCGACCTTTCTCTCGACGCGAGCGTGACCGATGCGCCCACCGCCATGGAGCGCATGAGTTACAAGCAGCCGACACCGGAAGAGTCGGTTGCCCGCTCAGAAACGGTCCACCACGTGCGTGCGGCCCTCGACTCAGCGATGCAGAGCTTGACCGAGCGCGAGCAGCGAATCGTCGAAGCGCGCATCCTATCGGACGAGCCCTGCACTTTGGAGGCCCTCGGACGGGAAATGGGCGTCAGCAAAGAGCGAGTACGCCAGCTCGAGGTCAGGGCCCGCCAAAAGCTGCGCGAACGCCTGGAACACCTGCGACCCGCCGCTTGAGCTGACGTGCAGCTCGCTTGACTCAGCGGGACATCAGACGCATTTTCGGCTCGTATGCTTGGCCTCCGTCGTGGTTCTTCCTTTCTTCCGTGCCTGGTGACGGCCCTTTGCATCTCGAGTCTCCCGGGCTGCAAACGTGATCTCGGCGAGTGCAACCTCGATGGACAGACTCCGGACGGGCGCCCCATCGACGGCCCAGCCGCCTTCGACATCGCGTATCGCGAGACCGACGGCCTGCCCATGTACGAGGGGCAAGCCATCGTGCAATCCACCTGCGGCGATGGCGCCTTTTGTCATGCGCCGGCTGCGGTTGGAGGAGACCGCTTCGGGACGCCCGCCGGACTCAACTTCGATGTGGACCTCGCTTGCATCGACCCGTCGCAGGACTCGACCTGCGCGCAGCCGATCGACGGTTGCGAGGGCGGTCAATCCCGCACGCCGTACTGCGAACGCCTGAAGGGCCTGCAGGACAATCAGAATCAGGTTCGAAACTGGGCCGAGGTCATGATCCAAGAAATCCGCTCGGGCACGATGCCTCCTGGTGCCGCTGGTCGAAGCGTACGGAACACCATCCCATGGGTTCGCAAGTCCGATGGCGGACAGCTGCCGTCAATCGATTCGAGCGAAGGGCAGGAGATCGTTCGCAACTGGTTCGCGTGTCAGGCGCCCGCGATTGCCCGGACGGAGACTCCGCCCTCCGCGGCGCTCGAGCTCGAGCCCTGTGAAAGCGTCGACCAAGAGATCTGTGTGTATGGCGGTCCGGGCGATCTTCCCGATCCGATCTGGAGTGACATCTACTTCGGTATCATGTTCACCGACTGCGTCATCTGCCACGGGCCGAGCAACGACAACACCGACCAAAATTTGAACAACCCCCTCGACGGCAACATTCCAGGTGGCGCCAGCCCCACGGGTCTTGCCGCCCTGAATCTAACCGGGACCGATACGGCGGACACGACCAACTGGCCGGCCGATTCCTGGTCGGCGGTGGTCAATGCGCTAGCCGCCGACCCGGGTGACTGCGCGGGGCAGGGTACGCTCGTGATTCCATTCGATCCGGACGGGTCCATCATGATTCAAAAGATGCGCAACGTGCAGACCTGTGGCGACCGCATGCCGCAGGGTGGCTCGATCAGCGAAGCCCGGATTCAGGTCGTCGAAGAATGGATCAACCAGGGCGCGCTAAACAACGAGTGACACGTGCGTGTCTCGCCGCGTTGCTCCTGCTCTCGCTGACCGCAGTGGGCTGTAAGTCGGCCCCGGCCTGTCCTGTCCAAATGCGCACCGATGCAGGGAAGGCGCTTCACGACCACCGGAATCAACAAGCTGGCTGGCAAGCGATCAAAGCCGAAGCCCGAGTGACGCAATGGGCGCGCGACGGGCGAATTCGAGGCACAGTTTTCATGTTCCTGGAGCGACCGAACCGGGTTCGTTTCGACGTGATGACGCAGGTTGGGCCGGCTGCCGTGTTGACCAGCGACGGAGAGACTTTCCAGCTGAGCGATTTGCGGGAGGGGGCGTTTGTGCACGGGCCGACGTGCCCTGAGAACATCGCTCGCCTGTTGGGGATTTCGGTCGACGCCGAGAATGTGCTTCGTCTTTTGACCGGCGACACGCCCGTCATCGAAGCGACCGGGCAGTCCATGGAGTGCCGCGACGGGCGCTATGTCGTGACCCTCGTGGCCGCCGACGGGACAACGCAAGAAGTCTCGTTTTCCGTAGCCGGGGACGATCTCGACAAGACGCCGGCCGAGCAACGACTCACCCTTCGACGCTCTGTCGAACGAGGTCCGAACGGCGACACCCGATGGGAAGCGACCTACGACGAATACATCGACGTCGACGGCCAATCATTTCCAACCAAGGTGCGGTTCGTAGACCAGGTCAACAATGCCGATACCTCGGTTCGGGTGAAGTCGATTTCGCTGAACCCCGAGGTTCCAGACGGCGCGTTCCAACAAGCGCCGAGCCCAGGCATGTCGATTGAATTCGCGTCGTGCCCCTGAAACGCATGGCATTTCTCCACTGGTGCTAAGGTAGCCCAGCATGACGGAACCGCTGCTCAGCCTGCGCCACCTGGTTACGGCATTCGAGACGGACGAGGGCTATTTAAGAGCCGTCGACGATGTCTCGTTCGACGTGTTTCCCGGGCAGACCCTCGGCATCGTGGGGGAGAGCGGTTGCGGGAAGAGCGTGACGTCCCTGTCGATCATGCGCCTCGTTCCAAGCCCGCCCGGTTTCATCGAAGGCGGTGAGGCGCTCTTCGACGGGCGGGACCTCTTGCGGCTGCCAGAAGCAGAGATGCGAAGCCTCCGAGGGAACGAGATTTCCATGATCTTTCAAGAACCGATGACCTCGCTCAATCCGGTGTACACGGTTGGATCGCAAATTGTGGAAGCGATTCGACTTCACCGGAGTGTCAGCCGTGCTGCTGCGAGAGCCCGCGCAATCGAGCTCTTGGATCTCGTTGGAATCCCGGCACCCTCCCAGCGCATCGACTCGTATCCGCATACCCTATCGGGAGGTATGCGGCAGCGCGTGATGATCGCGATGGCCCTTGCCTGCGAACCTCGCCTCTTGATTGCGGATGAGCCCACCACCGCACTCGACGTTACGATTCAGGCGCAGATCCTCGACTTGCTACGCTCGCTTCAAAGTGACTTTGGCATGAGCATCATTTTCATCAGTCACGATCTCGGCGTGATGGCTGAGTTCGCGCAAGAGATTGCGGTCATGTACGCAGGTAAGATCGTCGAGCATGCGAAAACCGAGACTCTCTTTCAGACGCCCAAGCACCCCTACACACGAGGGTTGCTGCGCAGTCTCCCGAGCGTGCGCAATCGAGGGGAGCGTTTGCCGACCATTCGCGGAATGGTTCCCGACCTCCGCAAGCTACCGAGCGGTTGCCGTTTTCAGGACCGTTGCGACCTGGTGACGGAGGTCTGCCGGGTCGAGGAGCCGGCCTTGCAGCAGCTTGAACAATCCGAGGTTGCCTGCTTTCACGCCGAGGTGTCCGGGTGAGCGAGCAACCAATCGTTCGCGCTGAATCCTTGCGTAAGTCTTTCAGTGGCCCTTCGCGGGGCATCGGGCGTGGACGTGCCGAGCTTCGTGCGGTCGACGGCGTTAGCTTCGAGGTGATGCCCGGCGAGACTTTGGGGCTGGTCGGCGAATCGGGTTGTGGCAAGAGCACGCTCGGCCGTTTGCTCCTGCGACTCCAGGATCCGACTGGCGGGCGGATCTATTTCGAAGGGCGGGACATCACCCGTCTGTCGCAATCCGCATTTCGGCCTTTCCGCAGCAAGATGCAGATCATCTTTCAGGATCCGTACAGCTCGCTGAACCCACGCATGACCGTTCGCGCAGCGCTGTCCGAGGCACTGCGTGTGCATGGAAAGGTGAGCTCCGAAACCGAGGAAGAGCAGCGCATCGCGGCCCTGCTCGAGCGCGTGGGCCTGCGACCCGAACACATGCGCCGCTACCCACACGAGTTTTCTGGCGGACAGCGGCAGCGGATCGGCATTGCGCGAGCGATCGCGGTGTCGCCGACCTTCATCGTGGCCGACGAACCGGTGAGTGCCCTGGACGTTTCGATTCAAGCGCAGATCGTCAACCTACTTCGTGATCTTCAAGACGAGCTCGGGCTGAGCTACCTCTTCATCGCACATGATCTGCACGTCGTGGAGCACGTGAGTCGTCGGGTCGCGGTCATGTACCTCGGGCGTGTCGTCGAGCTTGCAACGTCGGAACAGATTTACGCGGGACCACGTCATCCCTACACCCAGGCCCTCCTGAGCGCGGCGCCCCAGCCCGACCCGACCGCCCGTCAACGTCGGCTCTTGCTCAAGGGCGACGTGCCCAGCCCCCTCGATCCGCCGACCGGCTGTGCGTTTCATCCCCGCTGTCCAATTGCGCAAAAAGGACTTTGCGATCGCGAGGTTCCAGGGCTTCGGGCGATTGAGGCCGGGCACGAGGTCGCCTGCCACCTCGCGCAATAGCGGTTGCGACCCTTCGGCATCCTGGGGTAACCAGACCGGATGGCTGCACCGGCCGATGATCTCCGCAAAGAAGGATACCGGCGCCGCTTCTCTGCGGGGGCGACGCTCTACTACGCGGGAGCGCCGGCCACCGAGCTCTTTTTGATCGGCGAGGGCCGCGTACAGCTGTTCAAACGGGCGCGCGGGGTCGAGCGCAACATCGGCCTGTATGGGCCCGAGGAACTCGTCGGCGAGGAGGCGCTGCTCCCAGGGGCGCACCGCATGGCCACGGCGCAGGCCATCGAGGCGACGAGCGCCCTTGTTATCGAGAGTGACACGTTTCGGGCACTCGTGCGGCGCCGCCCGGAGCTTGGCGAGCGAGTCACTCAGCAGCTCGTACGTCGCCTGCAGCGAACCGAGGAGCAGCTCGACAACTTCCTGGTTCCAGATCCCGCGATCCGCGTGCTGAACTCGCTCCTTCGAGCGGTCGACGACGGCGGCGACCGGTTGCTCGAGCTCTCACCACTCGAATTATCCACCCGAACTGCATTAGCGCTCGATCAAGTCAAAGCTGTTATCGCTCAGCTGCGCGATCGCGGTTACCTCACGGTAGGTGATCAAACGATCACCATCGACCATCCCTCTGCACTTCGCCAGCTTCACGCGTTGCTCGCCCTGAAAGAGGACGTTCGGCATGGCCTGAGCTGTCGGTAAACCGACACCCCTTCTTGACCGGGCACCAAGCACTCAGTAGACCCAAGGCGTGGTGCGTACCTGGGGATTCGTGTGGCTGGCCTGCCTAGCCATCGGCTGTGTCACGACGTCGGCGGCGGGCACCCCCGACGGCGAGCGCTCGTATCGCGAATTTCAGCTCGCAGCCAGCCTTCGCGACGAGGGGCAGACCGCGGGCGCGATTGAGCATCTGCGCAAGGCGCTCGAGCTCGACCCCGAAAATGCCGAGGCCCACCTGCTTCTGGGCTTCATCCAGATGGAGCGCCGGACCTACCAAAATGCGGAGCCGCACTTGGCCACGGCAATCAAGCTTCTCGAAAAGCAGAGCGCCGGATCCACGCTTGCGGAGGCTCGAAACATCTACGGGCTATGCCTGATCGAGCTCGGTCGTTACGACGACGCCGTCGTCGTGCTCCGGGAGTCCGCAAGTGATGAGCTGAACGCAGCTCCACATCTTGCCTGGGGCAATCTAGGGCTGGCACAATTTCACCTGGCGGAATATCAAGAGACGGTGACCTCGACGATGGAGGCGGTCCGCATACAGCCACGATTTTGTGTCGGATACTACACGATGGCGCGAGCGTTCTGGCATCTGCAGCAGTTGAAAGACGCCGAGCGAGCGCTCGTGGGCGCACTCGAAGCGGATGCGTCTTGTGCGAACAGCGTGGAGCTTCAGGGAGCCTGGCGGCTGCGCGGTGAGGTCCGCGCGCGCTTGGGTCATCGTCGAGATGCCGTCGCCGACTTGGAGCGCTGCGTAGAGCTAGACCCGTACTCGAACGACGGACGAATGTGTCAAACCCTGCTCGAGGACTCGCGATGAGAGCGGATTCAATCGGCTGCTGGCTGAAGACGGAGCGGGAGACGCGCCATCTATCGATCGAAGAGGTTGCGAGCACCACACGCATACCGCGCAAGGCGCTCGAGTCCCTGGAAGAAGATCGCTTCGAAGATCTACCTAGCGGCGTGTTCGTTCGTGGCTTCATCAAAGCCTACGCCACGGCGGTCGACATCGACGCGGAAGAGGTCCTTGCTCGATTCGACTCGGAGCGCCCTCAAGCCTTGCCTCCTGCGCCGCTCGCCACGGTGCAGAGTCGCCGCGGATATGGGGCCTTGGTGCTTGCCATCACCACCTTCGCGCTTTTTGCAATCATCGTGGCCACGTTTTCGCTCGTTCGGCGCGCGCCTGCACAGGACGATCCGATTGAGCTATCCTCCGCACTGCCGTGCCGAGTCGAAGCCGCCAAAGCCGAGCGCTCCTATTGCGGTCCGTCGACTATCGCGACTCCGACCGAATCGTCACGCTCCTAACCGAAGACTACGGCAAGCTCTCCGCGCTTGCCCGAGGTGCACGAAAGAGTCAACGACGATTTGGCGGGGCCTTGCAGCCCTACGTCTTGATGAACGCGCATTTCCGCCCGGGCCGCGGTGAGCTCGCGCATCTCGAGCGTGTGTCGGTCGACCGCTCGTTCCACGCCATCCTACGAAACCTCGAAGCGATCGGGGCCGCCGGTGCAGCCCTGGCGGTCATTCGCGAGCGCCTGCCGGACCACGAGCCCGAGCCCGCGGTCTTCGACACGACAGTGCGCTTGCTGACGGCGCTCAATGACAGCGCGCCCCCGGAAGAAGCCTTGCTTTCGCTCCAGATTCGAACGCTTGCGGTCCTGGGCTTTGCGCCCACACTCGATCGTTGCGTCCTCTGCGGCATGGCGCCGGCCCCAGGGCGCTCGGCGTCGTTCGACGCTGCACGGGGTGGCATCGTGTGTCGAGCCTGCGGTGGTGGGCGGCTGGTTCTGTCGGCGGCATCCCTCGGGCGCTGGATTGCGGTTCAGGCGACTTCGGAGTTTGCCGAACAGCCCTGGCCGGCACGCCAGCGCCAAGAGATCCGCGACGCGCTCGCACAGCTCGATGCAAACCACGCAACGGTCACCGTTCGAGAGCGCACGGCGGCAGCCTCGAGCAGCTGGGAAGGGCGCCTCTCGTGAGCGAAGCATCGGAGCCCATCGAGTTACGTGCGCCGCGCGGCGCCCGCGTCATGGAAATCGACTGGGCCGACGGGCACCGGAGCGTCTACCCGCACGAGCTCTTGCGCGGCTTTTGTCCTTGTGCGCACTGCCAAGGGCATGAAGGTCCGATTCGCTTCATCGAGGGCGGCGACCTCGAGTTGAGCGACGTCCAATCCGTGGGAAATTACGCGCTCAGACTCGTCTGGCGCGACGGTCACCAGACGGGGATCTACAGCCATCGCTTCCTAAGGAGCCTGTGCGCCTGTTCATCCTGCGCAGCAGATGAGCCGAAATCCCGATCGTTCTGGCGTGAATAGAGCGGGTCCCCCCCTGTTTCTCTCTGTTATCCTGTCCGTGGGGGTTTCGGGTGACATTTCATACACTCATCGTCGATGACAGCAGTGCGGTGCGCGCATTCGTCAGGGCTGCTCTGGAGGACACTGATTTCGCGCGAGTGCAAGAGGCTGAAACCGGCTTCGAAGCTCTCCAGCTACTCGCCTCAAACGCGTTCGACGTGGTCATCGTGGACATCAACATGCCCGATATCAATGGGCTCGAGCTGCTCGCCTTCATGAAGAAGAGCCCGAGGCAGCAGGGTGCCATCAAGATCTTGATCAGCACGCGCGCCGATAGTCTGGACGCCAAGCGGGGCGCGAAGCTCGGCGCGGACGCCTTCCTCGCGAAACCGTTCGGGGTCGACGACCTTCGAAAGCTGATTCGAGGCTTGGCCGATCGTAGCGAAGAGGTGTCTGGGTGAGTGATCCGCGCGATAACGTGCAGCAGGAGTTTTTGGCCGAGGCCCAAGAGCTCGTCGAGGCGTTGTCGCGCGACCTCTTGCTGCTTGACGAGGCCCATCAGCGGGCCGAACGTCCCGATGCATCGCTGATCAATGAGATTTTCCGCAGCGTTCATACTCTCAAGGGCATCGCTGGGATGTTTGGGTACAAGCACGTGGGCACGATCGCCCATGCGCTCGAAGACTTGCTCGACGACTTGCGTGTGGGCCGAACCGACATCGGCGACCCATTGCTCGACGTGCTCTTCGATTCGGTCGAGCGGTTTCAACGGCTCTTGGCGCTCGATGACCCTCAGGCGCCCGAAGAAGCCCACGGAGTAGACGCCTATGTCGCGGCGGTTCGTTCGATTGGCACTCAGCCAGCGGTCGAGGATGGCGATCCTCTGGATCAGTACGCCATTGGGTCTGCGGTTCTTTCGGTCCTCACGGAATACGAAGAACATCGTCTCCGGGCGTGCATCCGTGAGGGTATGCAGCTCTATCGCCTCCGTGCGACGTTCGATCTGACGGCGATCGACGACTCCATCGAGGCCCTGCGCGACGTCGTGCACGACGACGCCGAGATCATCACCTACTTGCCAAGCTTGGAAGGCGGAAACGACGAGTCGATCGAGCTGGTCGTGCTCCTTGCCAGCCGGGTTCCGGAGACGGAGCTCAAGGCACATTTCGAAGGGCGGTACGGAACGGTCGAGGCGATCAAAGAGCAGAAGCATCCGCCGACGGTTCCTCCGAATCTCACGTCGATCCCTCCCAGCTCACGAAGCCTACTGCCTCAGCCCGAGGATGAAACGGGCCAGGCCTCGCTTCGGTCGGTGGCGAACTCGGTTCGTGTGGACATTCGCAAATTGGACGACCTGATGAACGTCGTAGGCGAGCTTTCCCTGGTGCGCAGCGCCGTGGGCCGCGCCGTCGCCGGTCTGGACGGTGACCCCAAGTACAGGCAACCGCTTCGGGAGCTGGATCGCCTCGGACGCGGCTTTGAACGCCAGCTATCCGAGCTCCGTACGAGGATCCTCGATGTTCGGATGGTTCCGCTGGGGCAGGTATTTAGCAAGTTCGCCCGCATCGTGCGGCAAGCCGCAAGGGAGAACGATAAACAGGTTCGCCTCGTCATTACCGGCGCGAACACGGAGATGGACAAGCTCATCGTCGAGGAGCTGGCCGACCCACTGATGCATCTGGTCCGCAATGCCATCGACCACGGCATCGAATCGGTCGAGACGCGAATGCGACTTGCAAAGCCGGCGGAGGGCACGCTTGCCCTGAACGCATACCACAAGGGCCGAAACGTCGTCATCGAGGTCGAGGATGATGGTGGCGGCATGAACGCGCACAAGCTCCGCGAGAGGGCCGTTTCGCGCGGCTTGCTAACAGCGGAGGACAGCCAGGATCTCACTCGCCAAGGCATGTTGGACCTGGTTTTCCTTCCCGGCTTGAGCACGAACACGGAAGTGACCGATCTGTCCGGCCGTGGAGTTGGTATGGATGTGGTGAAGACCAACATCCTGCGGATGGGTGGTGTGGTTTCGATCGCGAGCGAGCAGGGCATTGGCACCAAGATCACGGTGACGCTTCCGATTACGCTGGCCATCATCCGTGCCCTCATCATCACCGTGGGCGCGCGACTATTTGCGCTTCCGATCAGTGCCGTTCGCGAAGCCATCCCCTTTGCCCCACAAGACGTTCGCACGATCCAGGGCCGAAAAGTGATCACCATGCGCGGCGAGACGCTTCCGATCTGCGATCTCGCACCGTTATTCGGTCTCCGAGGGGCGAGGCAGCAAGCGAGCCGATTCGTGATCGTCTGCGAGATGGGCAACCGAGAGCTTGGATTCGTCGTCGACGAGCTGGTGGGCCAAGAAGACGTGATCACCAAGTCGCTTGGGGCAACCTTGTCTTCCGTTCGCGGCTTCGCTGGAGCCACGGACTTGGGAGACCAGAAGCTAGCGCTGGTGCTCGACGCGCCAGCCCTCTTCTCGGAGTACTTCGATGGTGGCGAGGCCCTCCCATCGGTGGAGGCTCACGCATGACCGCTGGTGCGCAAAGAGTCACTCTGATTCCCGATCCAGGCAGTGAAGAGGTGACGATCCCGGTAGTTGCGGTGTCGGCGGGGAGCGAGACCTACGGCTTTCCATTGTCGGCGGTCCGAGAGATTCTCATGCCGCCGCCCTTGACCGAGGTTCCCCGTTCGGCTGAGCACTTCCTCGGAGTCATCGCGGTGAGAGGCGAAATCATCACGCTGGTCGACTTGCCTACGCTGTTAAAACTCGAGGTGCTCGATCGGCAGCCCCTTGGACGGGTCATTCTGGTCGACGTCGGTGACGAGCTCATCGGGGTCGCGGTGGATCGCGTCGTTCAGGTGTCTCAATTGCAGCCCGATCAAATCGAGTACGCCAGTTCCATGAGCGCCGACCTCTCCGAATACGTCGTCGGAGTTGCCCGCGTTCCCGCGGCGTCGTCGGGTAGTGGTGATCAGATGCTCATTCTCATCGATCCGGGAGCGTTACTGGGAGGCCTGACGTGAGCGAGAGCAGGACCTACGGTCTGGCGCTCGCCAGAGACCTCATCCGAGTCGAGGTCGATTCGGTGATGTATGCGCTCGAGATCGCGCGCATTCGTGAGATCGTGAACCCGCTTCCGCTCATCGAGCTTCCACGCGAGCACGCGGCTGTTCTAGGGGTTTCCGACTATCGCGAGGAAGTCGTGGCCGTCGTCGACTTGCGGCGCGTTTTTGGTTTGACGCCTCAGGAGCCAACACGGCGCACGAAATGGCTGATCCTCGAGACTCGTCGGGGGCTGGTCGCGGTCGTGGTGGATGTGGTGCACGACGTCTTTTCGTCTGAGAACAATCGGGGGCGTCATGTGCCCATGCTGGATGAGCGCCATTTGGAGCGGGGAATCAAGTCGGCCTTCCGGTATGACGAGCGGCTCGTGTTTCTGCTCGATGCTGACCGGGTCGCCCAGCCTGCATTCGAGATCGCGTCCGACGAGATCGCCTTCCTGCCTTCGGAGACGCCATGACGCAAGATGGGCTCGACGAGGCATTTCACTCTGCCGATCCGGACGTCCGGCGCCGGGCCGTCCAAGGGATGAGCCTTCGTCCTCGGGGCACCCCGCTCAAACAGATCGTCGATGCACTGTCGGACTTGGACTGGCGGGTGCGCCGGGAAGCCATTTCTCTGGCTGCTCAATCGGCGGAGAGGGATGCGCTGATCGATTCGCTGCTCGCTCGCCTCGTCGGGACCGACAACATCGGCCTCCGCAATGCGGCGATTGAAGTCCTCGGGATGGTGGCACAAGGGAGGGCGCAAAAGTTTGCTGATGCGTTGACGGCTTCGGGTCGAGGCGCGCAGAAGTTCCTCGTGGAGGCGATGGGCAAGACGCGAGACCCTCGCATGATCGACCACTTGGAACCCCTCGTCCGGGGCCCCGACGCCAACGCGGCGGCTGCGGCCGTCGAAGCCCTGGTTTGCATCGGTGGCAGCCGCGCGGAGGATCTTCTCAAGGAGCGCCTCTCGACGCCGCACCTTTTTCTGCGCATTTCGATTCTCGAAGGGCTTACCCGACTCGGAACGCGGCTGACTTGGACCGAGCTCGCGCCGGCGGTGGATGACGCCATCGTTCGCAGGATCTCCGCTGAGCTTCTTGGACGGACCGGCGAGCCCGAGGCGCTCGAGTTCCTGCTCGATCTCGCCACCGATCCTTCTCCTCAAACCTCTTCCGCGGCTATTCGCGCCATCGCCGTGCTTGCAAGCGATGTCCAAGGTGACCGCGACGAGCTCGTCGACCGATTGAGCGCATCGAACGAATCGTTCCGGCGTGCGCTCCACGAGGCTTTATTGCACGGCGATACTCGGACCCGGCAAGGGGCCGCGCACCTCGCTGTATTGTGCCAAGACCAGAGCTCGCTCGAAGCGGTCCTCCAAGCAGTTGCCGATGACGTGGTGAGCCCCGAAACGGTCGTAGCGCTTAGGACGTCTGGAAGTGGGCTCATAGACCCGCTTCTGATGCAGCGTGGGAGCGAGCCGCGGGTTTGGGCGATCGCGCTCGAGCTCGCCGCCGAGCTCAGTTACCGGCATCTGGACGCGGTGCCGGCTGCCACCCGTGATCGGATTCGGAGTCTCATCGAACGGGACTTGACGGATGCAGCGGACGCTGTCCGGGCCGCGGCCGCAGGGAGTCTTCTGTGGTGGGGCGACCCGCGCGATTGCCGAGCCCTCGTCGAATGCCTGAGTAGTTCGTCTCATCAGGTCCGCGCCGCGGCGACTAGCGCCCTCGAGGGGCTAGCGAAGCGGGTGCCCGACGCGGTCGAAGAGGCGCTCCACGGGGCCGACCTCGATGGCCCTGGAGGCGCCGACATCGCGCATGTGCTCTCTCGGCTCGATTCGGCCGGCGCCGAGGAGCTTCTCAAGCGCGGCCTGCACAGCGGCGACCCACGTACGCGCAGAGCTGCGGTACAGGCGCTGGCCATTGCCAATGCAAGCGAAATGGCCCAGCTGATCGGATACGCGGTCGCAGATGAAGACATCGATGTTCAAATCGCCGCGGTACGAACGCTCGGCCAAATGAGCACCGGCGACGCCGATGGCCCACTCGGCACCGCGCTCGATTCTCCTTATGCACCCACGCGCGCCGAGGCGGCTTTGGCCCTCGGACGGCGTGAAGCCAATGGGGCCATCCCCCGGATCCGCGCGCTGTTGGAGGACAAGGAGCCGGTCGTCGTATCCGCAGCCCTCGATGCCCTGGCTTGGCTGGGCGATTCGGAAGTCGCAACAGCCGTCGAGCGTGCGCTTTCGCATGCCGACGACGAGATTTTCCAGGCCGGCCTTCGCGCTGCGCGAACACTGCCCGTCCATGACGCCGAGCGCCTCGTGAGCCGAGGACTCACGCATTCGGCCTGGAACGTTCGAATGTTGGCGATCAAATTGCTGCTAGACCTCGACACCGAGCGCACGCGAGTGGTGTTGCGCCGGGCCTTGACGGACGAGACGGATTCCATGGTCAGGCACGCGATCGAGAGCGGCCTTCAGCTGGGCGCGTGACGTGACCTTGTTGCACGACGCAGGGCCGAGTCTGAAGCTCGGGGAGTTTCGCCTCATCCGAGATTTCATCAATCAGTTCTGTGGGATCTACTTCGCGGATGACTCCGCTTATGTCGTCGAACGGCGACTTCGCGAGCGACTTCGCGAACTGGGAGTCGAGGATTTCGCTGAGTACTACCGGTACTTAAAGTACCACCCAAAGGCGGAAAAAGAGCTCGAAGCAGCTGCCGAGGTTCTGACCACCAACGAGACGTACTTTTTTCGCGAAGCGTACCAACTTCGAGCCTTCACCGATGAGATCCTCCCGGCGGTGCGCGCGCGGTCGCTTGCCCGCGGGTCGAAGCGGCTCGACATTTGGAGCGCAGGATGTTCGAGTGGCGAAGAGGTCTTTACGATCGCCATGCTCGTCGATGCCAGCGGTCTCTTCGGCGGTTGGGACGTCCGTGTCTTTGGAAATGACATCTCGCGTAGGGTCCTGAGCAAGGCGCGTGGGGCGACCTACGGCTCCGCGAGCTTCAGGGCGATGATTCCCGAGTACGCGAAATACTTCATCGAAACCGGTGAGGGCAGGCAGGTGCACCCGCGCATCAGGTCGATGTGCCACTTCGGTCATTTGAACCTGATGAATCAGCGGCGCGCGGCAATCGTGGGGCGCGTCGACGTCACCTTCTGTCGAAACGTCTTGATCTATTTCGACGATGCATCCCGCAGGAAGGTGTTGGAGACCATCTACCAACGGCTGAACCGGGGAGGCTATTTGCTCTTGGGCCATAGCGAGTCGCTTCTTCGTTCGAGCACGGCGTTCGAGATCACGCAGCTCACCACGGACATCGTATACCGGCGCCCGATCCCATTCACCGACATGCCGCCGAGGATGATCTAGGTGAGAGAGCTTCGCGCGCTCGTCGTAGACGACTCTTCTTTGAATCGCCGCACAATCGCCGCGATCCTCAGGGATATTTCTGGAATCTCGGAGGTCGACGTTGCGCACGACGGGGCGGACGCCCTGCGAGTGGTCGAAGCCAGTCCACCCGACTTCATCACGTTGGATCTGGACATGCCGCGTCTCGACGGCTTCGAGTTTCTTCAACTACTCATGGAACGTCATCCACTCCCAGTGGTCGTCGTGTCTGGTCTTTCGGCAAGAGAAAACATCTTCCGCGCGCTCGAGCTCGGAGCGATCGATTTCATCGAAAAGCCAAATGGGGTGGACGCTCCTCTGGAGAGCTTGCGAGACCAGCTCGTCGAGAAGGTGCGTGTCGTCCAGAAGCTATCGCCGCTCGCGCTCCAACATGACCTCGCCGATGTCGTTGGACTCGAAGAGGAAGTCGGTTCGCCGATGCGTCGAATGCGCGAACCTACCGTCCTCAAGAGGGTTCCCTCCAAGGTCATCGTGATCGGCGCTTCGACGGGCGGGCCGCGCGCGCTGGTCACGCTATTTCGTCACCTGCATGACGATCTCGACGCGGCACTGGTGGTCGCTCAGCACATGCCCCCTCGGTTCACGCGCACGTTCGCAGACCGGCTCAACAACACTGGCGTTACCGACGTTTCGGAGGCCAAAGGCTATGAGCGACTCGCTCGCGGGCACGCGTACGTCTGTCCGGGAGGTCGTTGTATCGAGGTCGTTCCCTCTGATCGCGGCCCGGCGATCCGGGTCGTTGCGCCCGATCGAGGCTCTCACTACGTCCCCTCGGTCGATCGACTTTTCAGCTCCGCAGCTCGCGTACTCGGTGACAGGGCCATTGCGGTAGTGCTCACTGGAATGGGAGATGACGGCGCGAACGGAGCACGCGACATCTTCGCGCAAGGAGGAAGCGTTTTGGTCGAGGCCCCAGAAACCGCCGTGGTTTCGG
>CAMYMX010000021.1 GCA_947259605.1 uncultured Polyangiaceae bacterium
TTGAACGTTCAGAGCGTTGCCCCCGCCGAGGTGGAGCCGATCGTAGTTGAAGATCGGCTCGATTTGCTCGATCACATCGAGGAGCCGCGCCGTCCATTCGACCCGACCGATACGCTTGAGTTCGCTGTCGCGTACGAGATCTTCGTAGGTTTGTCCGTCCCGAAACGGATGGTGCCCGAGCTCGAGGTTGGGAACGAGCGCGCCATCGGTGAACAGCGCCGCACCCATTCCAGTTCCAAGCGTCAACACCAGCTCGACGCCATCGCCTTGGACGACACCGAGCCCCTGAAGATCGACATCGTTGACCGCGCGAACCGGGTGTTCGAGGTGATAGCCCAATTTCTCGCTCAATGGAACGCGATGCCAGAGCTCGTCTCCGAGATTTGGCGCGTTCCACGTCACGCCGTCTTTGACCACCCCCGGAAAACCCACCGAAACGCGCTGGTGGGGCGGCAGGGTGTCCGACATGTCGCCAATCAAGGTGAATAGCGCTTCCGGACTCGGTGGCACGGGCGTCGGTCGCGCCACGGTTTCCGATAGCGGCTCGCCCTCTTCGTCGAGCACGAGGAGCTTGAGGCTCATCCCACCAATGTCGACCGCAAGCGTCGTCATTGCTCCGGATTCCTATGGCTCCGATAGTACGAAATCAACTGATCGGTGGAGCTGTCATGCGCCCCGTCGGCTCCGCTGAGCTCGGGAAGAACGACCTTGGCGAGCTGCTTGCCCAGCTCGACCCCAAACTGGTCGAAGCTGTAGATGTTCCAAATGACTCCCTGGACGAAGATCTTGTGCTCGTAGAGCGCGATCAATCGGCCCAACGCTCGCGGAGTGAGCCGCTCCAACATGAAAGTATTGCTTGGACGGTTGCCCGCAAAAGTCTTGTGCGCGACGAGCTCATGCACCCTCTCCGCGGAAGCACCACTGGCCTCGAGCTCCGCACGGGCTTCAGCAGAGGTCTTGCCGCGCATCATCGCCTCGGCTTGTGCAATGCAATTCGCCACGAGGATATCCTGGTGCTCACCAAGCGGATTCTGGCTCTGCGCCGCTACGATGAAGTCGCAAGGAACCAGATGCGTTCCCTGGTGTAGGAGCTGAAAGAACGCGTGCTGGCCGTTCGTGCCCGGTTCACCCCAGACGATTGGACCCGTCGTGTAGCCGTCGATGATTGTCCCGTCGCGCGACGCACTCTTGCCATTGCTCTCCATGTCGGCCTGCTGAAGGTATGCCGGGAAGCGATGCAGATACTGGTCGTACGGCAGAACCGCGTGCGAAGGCGCGCCGAAGAAGTTGTGATACCAAACCCCGAGCATCGCCATGACCACCGGAATATTCTCGCGGAGCGGAGTCGTCCGGAAGTGCTCGTCGACTTCGTACGCTCCGGCAAGCAGCTCTTCAAAGTTGTCGATGCCGATCACGGTAGCGATCGAAAGGCCAATGGCCGACCAGAGTGAGTACCGGCCGCCCACCCAATCCCAGAATTCGAACATGTTCTCTGGGTCGATTCCAAACTTCACCACCGCGTCACGATTGGTCGAAAGCGCGACGAAGTGTTTGGCCACAGCGTCCTCACTGCCCAGCCGGTCGACGAGCCACCGCCGCGCGGAGCGTGCGTTCGTGAGGGTCTCTTGGGTGGTGAAGGTCTTGGAGGCCACGATGAAGAGCGTGGTTTCAGGCTGCACCCGGCGCAGCACCTCGCTCAGGTGGCTGCTATCCACGTTCGAGACGAAGTGAGCGCGTAGCCCTTGCTTCCAGTAGGGGCGCAGCGCCTCGGTGACCATCACTGGTCCGAGATCGGAGCCACCGATTCCAATGTTAACGATATCCGTGATCGCGCGCCCGCTGTGCCCTAGCCAGGCTCCTTCTCGGACCGACGTGGCGAACTTGCGCATCTGCGAGAGCACACGTCGCACGTCAGGCATGACGTCTGCGCCCCCGACCATCACGGGGCGCTCGCCGCGATTGCGAAGGGCAGTATGGAGGACCGCCCTCCCCTCGGTTTCGTTAATCGCCTCGCCCGAAAACATGCGGGTGATCCAATCGCGCACTCCACACTGCTCACAGAGCTCGGCCAGAAGAGTGAGCGTTTGATCGGTGACGCGATTTTTAGAGTAGTCGAAGAGAAGGTCACCCAGCATGAGTGAGAAGCCCGCACCTCGATCCGAATCTTCGTCGAAGAGGTGACGCATCTCGACGTCGGCAATCTCTTCGTGATGCGCGCGCAGTGCCTTCCAGGCAACGGTTCGGCTTGGGTCGACCATCGGCCCATCCTAACCCCGGGACGCAGCAAAGAGAAACCCCGCGAGGCCAAAGGCTAGCGGGGTCTTCTCATGGATGCACTGGGAGCGAAGCCCCGTGGGCCGATGCACAGCATCGGCGTTACCGGGGTCTAGACGAGTAGCGGCGCGAGAACGAGCGCCACGATGCTCATCAGCTTCACCAGGATGTTCAGCGAAGGGCCCGCCGTGTCCTTGAAAGGGTCACCGACGGTGTCACCGACGACCGCGGCGTTGTGAGCCTCGCTGCCCTTCGGGTGGACCGTGCCGTCCTTCATCTTGTAGCCGCCGCTTTCAAAGGACTTTTTGGCGTTGTCCCAAGCACCGCCAGCATTCGCCATGAAAAGCGCCATCGTCACGCCCGAGACGGTCACGCCAGCGAGCAAACCGCCAAGCGGCTCCGGGCCCATGGTGAAACCCACGACAACGGGGGTGAGAATGGCAAGCGCGCCAGGCGCGATCATGCGCTTGAGCGACGCCTCGGTGGAGATCTTCACGCAGCGCGCCGTGTCCGGCTTGGCCTTGCCCTCGAGCAGCCCCGGAATCTCACGGAACTGACGACGAACCTCCTCGATCATGTCCATCGCAGCGACACCGACGGCCTTCATCGCCATCGAAGAGAAGAGGAAGGGCAGCATCCCGCCAAGGAACAGACCGGCCATGACGAGCGGCTTGGAGATGTCGATGCCGGTGATGCCTGCCGTCTGAGCGAATGCCGCGAAGAGCGCGAGAGCCGTCATGGCTGCGGAGCCAATGGCAAAGCCCTTTCCGATGGCAGCGGTGGTGTTGCCCACCGCGTCGAGCTTGTCGGTGCGCTGACGGACTTCAGGTGCCTGATGGCTCATCTCGGCAATGCCTCCAGCGTTGTCGGCAATGGGGCCGTAGGCGTCGACTGCGAGCTGAATGCCCGTGGTCGAGAGCATGCCGAGCGCCGCGATCGCGACGCCGTAAACGCCTGCGACCTCGGCTGCGACGACCACGCCAGCTGCGATGACGATGATGGGCAGGGCCGTCGACTGCATGCCGACACCCAGACCCGCGATGATGTTCGTCGCGGTGCCGGTTTTGCTCTGCTCGGCGATGCTATCCACTGGAGGCTTCTCCATCGAGGTGTAGTACGAGGTGATCAGACCAACGAGAACGCCTGCGGCAAGGCCTGCAACCGTCGCCCAACCCACATTCATCCAGGTGACGAGCTTGCCGGCGGCGTTCATCGTGCCGCCTTCGGGCCACATGTACTTGGCGATGCCGAAGGTGGCGAGCGCCATGACGCCCGCTGCACCGAACGCGCCCATGTCGAGGGCGTGCTGGGGGTTGCCGCCTTCTTTGGTGCGCACGAAGAAGGTACCCACCATGGAGCAGATGATCCCCGCACCAGCGATGACCAGCGGCAGGATGACCGGGCCGACGCTCGCCCCGCTCTTCACGGCGGCAAAGCCGAGCGCCAAGACCATGGCGCCGATGATCGCACCGACGAACGACTCGAAAAGATCGGCGCCCATGCCGGCGACGTCGCCGACGTTGTCACCGACGTTGTCGGCGATGACCGCAGGGTTCCGGGGGTCATCCTCGGGGAGGCCGGACTCGACCTTGCCGACGAGGTCCGCGCCGACGTCCGCGGCCTTGGTGTAGATGCCGCCGCCGACACGCGCGAAGAGCGCGATCGAGGAGGCGCCCATCGAGAAGCCGGTGATCACATTGACGGTGCGGGTAAGCTCCCAGCCGAACACGTTGGTGAAGAGCAGGTAGAGCCCGCTGAGACCAATGGTCGCCAGACCGACGACCGTCATGCCCATGACGGTGCCGCCGGAGAACGCCACGTCGAGCGCCGGGGAAAGCCCGATTCGGGCCGCAGCGGTCGTTCGGACGTTGGCGTTGGTCGCCACCTTCATGCCGGCCCAGCCAGCCAGGGCCGAGGACGCCGCGCCGATGACGAATGCGCCCGCGATCTGCCAGCCGCGCTGCGGGTCTCCGAAGTAGGCTATGCCCAGAATCGCGCCCACGACGAGCACGAAAATCGACAGCACCCGGTACTCCGCCCGAAGGAACGCCAAGGCTCCTTCCTGAATCAGGCCGGCGATTTCGACCATGGTGGCGTCGCCCGGATCTTGTTTGGACACCCAACTCGCCTTCATCCAGGCGAAGAGAAGGGCGAGCACACCCGCTGCTGGGGCTGCGTAAATCAGATTTTGCATATCCGCTGAACCTCTATTCGAGCCCGACCCCGGTTAAATGATGGCGGGCGGCGCGTTTCTACAAGATTTCAAAATTAGGTCAAACACAGCGGGGCCGTTTCGGTCAGGGGCCTGGAATTACAGCGAAATCAGCCGCCCCGGACTTCCGCAATGGCGTCTCTGGCCGCAGCGAAGTCCGATGGGCCCTGGACGCTGACCCGGCCTGCCCGCTTGTCGATTCGGACCAAAAGGCCGCTCAAAACCCTACCCGGGCCCACTTCGACGAAGAGCGAGACCCCGTCGTCGATCATTTTGCGGACACTCTCCTCCCAGAGAACCGGCCGGCTCACTTGTCGGACCAGCGCGTCCTTTGCCGCGACGGAATCGCGGATCGGCTTGGCGTCCACATTGACATACACCGGCACGCGCGGATCCGAGAGCGCAATTTGTTCGATGTCTGCGCGCAGCCGCGCTTCGGCGGGCTCCATCAAGCTGGAATGAAAAGGCGCGCTCACCGGAAGGGTGCTCGCCCGTGCGCCGGCGGCTTGCAGCTTCGTCCCGGCCTCGCTCACAGCGGACGTCTCGCCGGCGATCACGATTTGCTGAGGAGAATTGTAGTTGACGGCCTCGACGAGGCCGGGGACCTCGGCACAGATCCGTTCGACGAGACCGCGGTCAGCCTTGAGCACCGCAGCCATCGAGCCCTCGCCGTAGGGCACGGCCTCTTGCATGTACTCGCCGCGCTTTCGCACGAGCCGCACCGCGTCGCCAAGCTCCAGCGTGCCCGCTGCAACGTGCGCCGAGTACTCACCGAGGCTGTGTCCGGCCACCACGTCGAACGGCGCGTCGAGCGCACGCAGGATCGCGATCGACGCGGTCAGAACCGCGGGCTGGGTATTGGAGGTGAGCTTCAGGTCTTCCTCGGGACCTTCGAAACAGAGCTGGGAGAGGCTTTCGCCGAGCGCCTCATCGGCTTCTTCGAAAACACTGCGTGCGGCATCGGACGCCTCGAATGCTTCGCGACCCATGCCTACATTTTGGCTGCCTTGACCCGGGAAAACGAATGCGACCTTGCCCATCGGCTGGCGGCATAGCACGATCTGAAAAGGGGATCGCTTGGAAGAAGAGCCAACCGCGGAAGACAGAGAGCACCTGAGCGCGCTTTCGATCGGCCATTTCATCTTGGCCGGGGTTGCCCTGCTCGGTGGAATTCCGACGCTGATGTTTGGGATCGCCGGCGCGAAGCTCATCGACGAAGTCGGAAGCGATCTCGGGATGGCGATGGGTGAAATCCCGGGACAAGTCGTCACCGACACATTCGGAGGCAGCCCCGAAGCGATGGCTCAAGACCTCAACACCCTGATCACGACCATGATCGTCGCCGGTCTCCTGCTCGCGCTGATCAGCGCCGTGCACCTCGCCCTGGTCGGGGTTCAGATCCGCAAACGTCGTTGGTGGACGTTCTGCTACCTCACGGGCTGGGGCGAATGCCTCATGTTTCCCTTTGGTACGGTTCTAGGCATCTTCACGATCATCGTCCTTGCGCGGCCCTCGGTGAAGCGGCTGTTCGGGGTGCATTGACTCGCTCAGTGACTCTCTTGGCGATTGACAAGCACCCTCACCGGCCGTAGCCCGAGGACTGCAGTGGAGGCGCCGCGATGCTTGAAGCAGAGGTCTTGGAACAGCGAATTCGTGACGGTCTAGGAGAGGTCTCCCATTTGGTGATCAGGGACCTGACCGGCACCAAGGACCATTGGGAGGCGCTGGTCGTCTCGGCGGCTTTCGCTGGAAAAACCCCCATCGAGCAGCACCAAATGGTCTACGCTGCCCTGGGCGAGCTGATGGCCGGGCCGGTCCACGCACTTGCGCTCAAGACCTACTCGCCCGAGAGTTGGGCTGAGGCAGAGGGTTGAACGATGGAAGATACCTTGCGAGAGCGGATTCAGGGCATCATCGAGGGCAACGATGTCGTGCTCTTCATGAAAGGCACCAAGCATTTTCCGCAGTGCGGCTTCTCCGCGACCGTGGTCGAGGTCCTGCGCCGCTCCGGCTCGGAGTTCCAGGATGTGAACGTTCTCGAAGACCAGGCCATCCGGCAGGGAATCAAGGAGTTCGCCAACTGGCCAACGATCCCGCAGCTTTACGTTCGGGGTAAGTTCGTGGGCGGTTGTGACATCATTCGTGAGATGTACGAGAAGGGTGACCTCGAGGCTTTGCTTTCTGCTAAAGAAAGCTGAGGGTTCAGCCGCCCTCCTATGGTGGAACTGCTTGGCGGAAAATACGAGGTCCTAGAGCTCGCCGGCGAAGGCGGGATGGCCAAGGTGTATCGCGGGCAGACGCATGGAGCGGCCGGCTTCACCCGGCCTGTCGCGATCAAGCGTGTGCTTGCACCGCTCAGTCAGAACCCCGAGTTCCTCAAGATGTTCGTCGAAGAGGCGCGCGTCGTCTCCGAGCTCGATCACCCGAACATCGCTCAGATTCACGACTTCGATCGCGATCGGAACGGCGAGTACTACCTGGTTCTCGAGTGGGTCGAAGGACTGACGCTTTCCGAGTGGCGTCGAGGCTACAGGGCGCACGGTCACCATACCCCTTGGAGCCTGACCGCCGCGATCGGAATCGAGGTCCTCGAGGCGCTTCACGCGGCGCATGCGCGCCTGGATGCGGAAGGAAGGCCAGCCCCAGTCTTTCATCGTGATGTCACTCCACAGAACGTGATGTTGAGCAACTGCGGCGTGGTGAAGCTAACCGACTTCGGTCTGGCTCGCGCGATGGATCGCAGCTCGATTACCAAGCCCGGTTTCGTGAAGGGCAAGATTTCCTATCTGGCACCCGAATTGACCTACGAAGGGGAACCAAGCCCGCAGACCGATGTGTTCAGCGTCGGGGTCGTGCTTTGGGAGATTCTCGCAGGTGAGAAGCTGTTCAAGGGCGAGGACCCGCTCAAAGTGCTCGGTACGATCCGAGAGTCGCACACGCCTGACCTTGCGGAGTTTCGCGACGATCTGCCACCACGCCTTCTCGAAATCGTCAACAAGGCCCTTCGCCGAAACCCGATCGAACGCTACGGCTCGAGTCGGGACATGGCGCGCGACCTGGCGATGCTTCTGCGCGTGACCGACGAGGTTACCGACTCTCACGTGATCGCGCAGAGCGTACGATGGGCCACTGGCCAACTCGAGCGCACCCAGCCCAGCGAGCCGCCGACGAAACCCTTCGCAGCCCGGGAAGCCCTGGCCCAGGCGGACTCGGCCGAGCAAACCCTTCCCGACACCAGCATCCCCCTCACCCGCCGAAAATAGGCGCTATAAGAGGTTGAACCCCAAGCCCGCCGCCACCGAAAGCGCGACGAACGGCGGGGTCATCCCGATGACGGCAGCGATCATGTAGTCGCGGAAGGTCACGCCGGACATCGCCAGGGTGTAGTTCACTGGAGGGATCGCCCAAAGGAATAAGCGGATGACGATCATCGAGCGGATGGGCTGCTGCTCGAGGCGATCCAGCGGCTTCTGCAGAAACGGGCGCTTGATGTTGATGTTCTTGAGGGGCTGACCACCAATGGTGCGCACGATGAAGAACGAAACGGCCACCGAGATCGTGGCTGCAATCACCGAGGCTAGAGAGCCCCAGAGCGGACCGTACGCAAGCCCCGACACCATGACGAACACGAAACCGGGGATGTAGAGCAGCTGACCCACGCAGAAGACGGCTACGAAAACGGCAAAGCCACCAACTCCTGCGACCCGCATCGATTCACGAATGCCGTCGACAGTGAGCTGGTCGCTAAAACCAGTGGCATGCCCAATCAAGTAGACGCCAATCAGAAACGCGGCCAGAAGCGCGAGACGAACCCAAGTGCTGCTCACGGCCCGCAGTAAGACACACCCTCGCCCGCAAGACCAGATGCGAAGCCCCGTGGTCGATGCAGAGCATCGACTTTACGGGGAGAGGAGCATATCGAGCGGATTACGGGTGACCCGATTCGAGCCGTCGAGCGAATTGATGTCGATGCGGCTGAGGTCGACGCGAGGCGAGAAGATTGCCGCGTGAAACGAGTCGACAATCCGCTGTGCGTAGCTCTCCGCGGTTTCATCCTCTTCAAGCCCCGCTTCGCTGCAACCCCAGGCCGCGCCCGTGCGGCCGAACAAGCAAATTCGCGCCCCATCGATTTGGATGCGAAGCCCGTTGCTCGATCGCTCGAAACGCGGAGAACGCATCACCGCCTTCGCGAGAGCCCGGTCAATTTCGGCGTCGCTCGACTCGACTTCCGCGGGAAGCGCCCAGCCTAAGCGACGGAACAAGCCTGGGTCGGCCCCGAGGACTTCTTCGTAGAGCGAGGTCGTTTCGCGCGGGTCGGAAAGCGCCTTCCCGAGGACCGCACGAACGCGTTCCCGCAAGAGTGCGTCTCCTGGCGGCAACTGGCGAAGAGCACGCTCAGCGTGCTCGATCGCTTCGTCGTACTCGCGCTGCGCCAACGACACCTCGGCGAGGACGGCGTCGTAGTAGGGGGCCGCCCCCTGCCTCCGGTCTTCATCTCGCATATCGGTGACCGCCGCCCTGACCACCCCGGGACCCAGAGCTTCGATCAACTCGCCTAGCAGCCAAGCGGGCATGACTGCGCTCCTTGCGGTCCCCAGAGCAAAGGTCCCGACCAGGCGCGCTTCGTCGTCCAGAAATCGAGCGACTTGCCGTGCGCTCATCCAGGCCTGGAACCGAAGCCAGAGCGCTTGCCCATACGCCCAGCAACGCAGGTGAAAGGCCTTGGCCGCAGCACGCTCCCGGGTCATCTCCGCCAACATCAAGCGCGCTTGCCGATCGAGCAGCGCGACGATGCTCCGATCTTGCTCGGGGTCACGGCTGTTGTGCGCACGTCGGTCTGGAAGCACCACTGCCTTGTCGGTGATGAGCAGCGCTTCATCGGGCCGCCCCATCAGGAGAAGAAAAGCCGCTAGCGACCGACGCGCTTCGTTGCGGTCCGAGTCGCGCACGTGCGCGGGCCGAGCTGCACGATGGCGTGGGACTTCCCTGAGCGCAGCCAAGGCTTCAGCGAAGCGCCCTGCTCTCATGTAGAGATCGGCTAGCTCGAGCCAGGGGTTCCCATACCAGGAAAGCCCGCCCTTCGACGCATCCATCAAGAGGCGCTCGGCTTCGTCGAAACGGAACACGGACCTGGCCGCCTCGGCAAAGTTCCCGAGGTCGACCGACGTCGCACTACCGAAATGCGTGCGCCCATATTCCACCGCGTCGGCGCAAACCTCGTAGGCCTTTTCGTCGTCGCCAGCCTCGTATTCGATGGCACACAGCGCGTTCTTTGCGCGTTCGATTTGATACGGATCTCCGGTGGCCAATCCATCTTCGGCTGCAAGCCTCGCATTTTCGAAGTCCCGCTTCTTCATCAAGGGCCAGGCGAGCTCAGCCTTGAGCTGCGGCGTGTAGAGCTCGTTGTACCGGTACATGAATCGAAGCTGCTCGTCATAGTGCTCGAGGTCGCCGTGCGCGCGGGTGAGCGCGACCAAGATCCTTGCGTGCCATCTCCAGGGCTGACTCGGCGTCGGCTGTAAGCCTTCGGCCGCCTCGAAAAGTTCGAGGGCGCGGGCTTCATGAAAAAGCGCCTTGGGGAAATTCGCTTCACCGTAGTGCTGCGCCATGCCGAGAACGAGGTGTGCAACGTAAGAGCGCGGGTGCTCTAGCAAGTACTTCTCGGCTTCCTCGCGAGATCTCACATAGCGCTCACGTTCGATCAGCTCCCACAGAGCGAGCTCCTCGACTTCAGCCTCTTCACCCTCGAGCAGCAGCGGCGTCAGCATATCGTCCGCGGCCGCCCAACAAAGCGGACTGACTGCGAAGAACATCGCCGCCAGCAGCGCTGCCAGCATCAACTGCACGACGCGAGCTGACTCGGTGGCGGGCATCGTCAACCGCGACGCAGGCTTGCCCGCGCGAGCTTTTCGACCTCGACAGCCGTGGCCTCTTCGATGAGCGCGTCCACGTCTTCCACGCCGGGCGCACACTCGAGTCGGTGTTTGAACACGTATGGCGCTAGCGCCGCGATGTCTTCGGGGGAGACGAAATCCCTCCCGTGAATGACGGCACGAGCCTGAAGCGCAGGCAGCATCAAGACCAGCGCTCGGGTCGACGCTCCCTGAAGGACACGGGAATCGCTTCGGAGCAGACGCGCCAGGTCGACCAAGGCTTCCTTCACGACAGGAGCGACGTAAACTGCACCGCGGGTCTGCCGCCGCGCCGCGAGAATCTCCGTACGGGTCACGCCAGGGTGATCGCGCGCGACTTCGAGACTCGCTCGTGGATACTGGTCCAGCACCTCGAGCTCGGAGGCGCGGGCGATGTGCTTCATCTCGATCTTGAAAAGGAAGCGGTCGAGCTGCGGCGTTGGAAGCGGGTAGGTGCCGGCCAAGTCGAGCGGGTTCTGCGTTGCGATGACGAAAAACAGGTCGTCGAGCAAGTACGACTGGTTGTCGACAGTAACTTGTTTCTCGGCCATCGCTTCGAGCATGGCCGCCTGCACCTTTGGGGAGGTGCGGTTGATCTCGTCGGCTAGGACGATGTGCGCGAACACCGGGCCGCGACGAAATGCGAAGCGACTCGTTTCCACGTCGAAGATGTTCGTGCCCGTGATGTCGCTTGGAAGCAGGTCTGGAGTGAATTGGATGCGACGGAAAGCGGGAACACCGGAGGTGCCGTCTCCTTCTTCAAGGGCATTGCCGAGCGCGCGGGCAAGCGTCGTCTTGCCGGAACCGGGATAGTCTTCGAGAAGCACGTGTCCGTCAGAAAGAAGCGCGACGAGCACCAGCTCAACTACCTCGTCCCGACCTCGAACGGCTGCTCTGAGACGGGCGCCCAGGCGCTCCGCAACCTCGCGTGCGCCACTGAGGCTGTCATCGATGGGTGATTGAATCGCTTGCTGCATCTCGGCTCCGGGCTCTCGTTGGGAAGGATGGCATCATTTTGACCGTAACCAAGACCAGGGCGTGAGGAGCCCCAAAAACCGCTTCCACAGCGGAAATCCATTGCGAATGTCGCGGCGCACCGCAGCTGCCTGATCTCGCAGTCCTCCGGGATCTGGCTGCTGCACACCGAATGCGGCCGCAAGATGCGCATTCGTCAAGGGCTCGAAGGCCGGGAATCGGTCGCGCACACGCCGCGCGAAGGCCTCTCGCGATTCGCCGGCATCTCTTCGAACCTCGAGCTCGCCGATGCGATCGAGCTCGGCTCGGTAGATCAGCCGAGGCAGCGAAGCAGGCGAAGCTAGACTGGGAGCCATTCGGCGCCACAGCTTGCCCAAGTAGAGCACGAGCAGCACCACGGCCAACAGCGTCAGAACCCAGGTACCGAAGGTCAACGAGATGCGCCGCGCGAGCTCTTTGAGCTTGGGCAGGTCGGTCGCGGACAGCGGAATTGGAGACGCGCCGCGAGCAAGCTCTCCGAGAAGCCGCTGCAAATCCGCATCCATTGGCTGCTCGGGAGGATCGAGCGCGCGCTCGGGATACACGTCCAAGACCACCCAGCCGAAGCCGTCGATGAAGACCTCAGGCCAGGCATGTGACGCTGAGCCCGACAGGAGCAGGGAGGAGCCGCCCTGACGCGCGGATTCGCTCACTGCGTAGCCAGTCGCCACTCTGGCTGGCACGCCGAGGCTCCGCATCAGATACGTCGCGGCATGGGCGAAGTGAACGCAGTAGCCCGTCCGATCGCCGAACAAGAAGCTCGCTGTGGGATCCTCGGCGCCACTGTGCTCGTTCTTGAGACTGTAGATCCCTTCACGCCCGAGCCAGCCGGTCACGGCGAAGGCTTTGGCAACCGGGTTCTCCGCCAACCTCTTGGGCAGCTCGGAGGTGAGCTCGGCCGCAAGCTCGGCGTAGCGCCCATCGGCCGGTGTTTGGGTGTAGTGCACCCACTGGTCTTTGGACCAGTCGGGGGACCCCGGGCTTGCGTCGAGCATGGACGTGTAATCGGCGGTAAGCACGGCGGACATCGCTCGGTAAACGCGGCGAAAACGATTCGGTGAGGGGTTCTGCATCGGCTCGACCTCGATCGGCGACTCGAGCGCAAACGGCTGGGTGTGATCGGCCATCAGCGCGATCGTCGTCTCGAGCGGCCCGCGATTCTCGTTCACCTCGGGCGCGTGTTGGATCTCGGTGAGTCGCGCCGGGAAGTAAGGGATCAGGTCGTCGTCGACGTCGTGGCGGCCGGACACCACGAGCTTGCGCCCGTTGTACTGACTAAACGCGCCCTGTCGGAAGTAATACACGCCGCTTGGCGGGGAGTAGTCGTCGTGGAAAAGGACGACAGCAACAGGAACGCGGGCCCCTCCGGGGTTGTACTTGTCGCGAAACTCCAGCTCGCTAGCGGAAGCCCCGCCTCGGTTCTGCTGCTGACCTTTTCCTTCTTTGGCTTCAGACTCCTCGGGCCGAAGCCCGAGCCCGCCGACACCGTCGGGCGGAGGTGGCATTCCGACGAGAGGCGTGGCCACGACGATCAACGCCAAGAGGAGCCCAATCACGCCGAGGTTGAGTACCGCGCGACCGAAGCGCTGCTCCCGAAGCAAGAGCACCAAGCCGAATACTGTCGCAGTTCCCCCCATGAAGAGGAAGAGCCAGGTGGGGTCCCAGCCGAGCGCAACGATCCAGTCCGCCAAGTAGAACGGTCGATTGATCGCGCCGTGTCGGTGCGGGATGAGGAGCTGCGCGAACGCTACGGCGACGAGGAGCAGCTCGAAAACCGAGAAGATCGCCCGGCGCTTGGAGCCCGCCCGCATCGCCCCGCTGCCGATCGCAGCGACCAAGAGCGCAGCAAGCATACCCGCCAAACGGAGGGCGCTCGCTGGACCAAAGGCGGCGGACAAGAACGAGCCGTGTGTGAGCGAAGCGCCAAACCATGCAGCCAAGACGAGTAGAAACACTGCTCCTGCGAAGATCGCGGACGTACGGATGCGCGACTGGCCGAGCTGGGAACCCACGAGACAGCCTCCGAAGCCCCCTGCAAACGCAACGAGCACCGAGCTGGGCGGAGCCATCGTGCTGACCAAGACGCCCCAGGCGAGTCCGTGGATCATGGCCCGACCGAGCTCGGCCAGCGCGGCGGCAGCTCCGCTGGTTTCCGGATGGGCGTCTGCCGTCATGCGGCGTTTTTCCACGGTGAGCTTAGATGCGTCCCGTCTCCGAGCAACCGCCCGCTCACGCGGTCAATGATCACGACCTCGCAACGAAGCTGACCGAGCGCTCGGCCGACTCTCTCGAGGTCAGCGCGCTCGATGCCGGAGACATGAGATGGTCTGAGCAAGACGCGACGCCAACCCGGCTGACGATCCGGATCGTGAACCGCGTCGACGGCAATGACCACGCGCACGCGGCCGTAGCGCCGCATGGTGAGCGCGCGCATCTCATCGAGCCAGGCGCCCATGGTTGGAGGCGCGAACACCACCAGCGCCGCGGGCCCGCGCGGGTCGACCTCGGCCAAGAAGCGCTTCATCCCGCTCCCGCTCGCGGACGAGTATCGCGAGGAGGTCATTACCTTGTGTAGGGCCTCAGAGCGATCCGAGGTCGCCTCCGGCGAGCCATCCGCTGCAAACTGCCATTCCGATCCGAGCGCCTCTTCTTCGATCGCCGCCCGCGCCGCCGCGGCGGCCGCTTCGTCATGCGCGCCGGCGACGAGATAGGCGACCGTCCGTCGAGCGCGGCTCAAGGCCCGCTCCGGAACACGCACCATCAACTTCCTAGTGCGCCCAAACACTTTCCAATGAATGAAGCGCGCTGAATCGCCCGGGACATACCTTCGGAGCTCGACCCGGTCGCCGTCCTCGAGCCCCATCGGATGCGGAAACTCCTCGCCTCCCGTGAGCGAGGTCAGGACCGGCAGACGCCGAATGCCGCCGAGGTGAGGGAGCACCTGGATCGGACCCGGCTGACGATGCCTCAACGCGATCCGGGCCAGGCCGAAAGCATCTTGGATCACCAACCGGCGCGTGACGGATTCGAAGATGCCGCGCTGACGAAGGGTCACCCGCTCTCGCAAACGCCCGGCTGCGGACTCAGGCTCGAGTGGCAGCGCGTTCGGCACCTCCCAAGACCAGCGCAACTGCACCAAGGGCAACCACCACATCGACGGTAGCGAAAATCCCGTCAGCAGAGGCGTACCCGTCTCGAAGGTCGACGTGCGCCATGAAAACGATGCGCGCCTGAGCCAGAAAGAAAGCGCAAGCCCGCTCGACACGACGAGCAAAGTCGAGATCAGCAGCAGGCCGGCTCCGCCGTAGCCAAGCACGAGAAGGACCAGGTCGAGCTTTTTGAAGCCGAAGCTGACGAGGGCCACCGACGCGACGAGGGCGAGCGCCAGTCCCAGCCAAGTGAGCGGCCAAAGATCAGAGACCCGGCGAGCGACACCCCGGATACGCGCCATCGGCGGCGCTTTCGGCGGCGAAACTGCCTGCAATTGGCTCATGAGTCTGATCGTGCCACGCGAGCCTTCAAGCTCAACCATTGGAATAAGGCTCCGACGACCCGGGTTTGGGTCTCGGGAGGTGTCTTGACAGGCCTAGAGCCAGGGGTAACCTCCGCCAGCCCAGGAAAAAGCAACGGATCACGCGCGAGGGAGTTTATGAGCGATGTGATGATCGATGCGCGGGACTTGACCAAGCACTACGGTACGGTCGCCGCGCTCCGGAACGCCAGTTTTCAAGTGAATCGCGGAGAAGTCGTCGGTTTCCTCGGACCCAATGGAGCCGGGAAAACCACGACGATGAAGATTCTGACCTGCTTCATCGCGCCTTCCGGAGGAACGGCCCAGGTGGGCGGCGCCGACATCTTCGAGGACCCGATCGCCGTCCGCGAGCTCATCGGCTATCTGCCCGAGAGCACGCCGCTCTACACCGAGATGTTGGTGCTCGAGTATCTACAGTTCGTGGGGAAGATGCGGGGGCTTCGCGGTGCCGGTCTGGAGGCAAGGCTTCGCCGCGTCGTGGAGGAAACCAGCCTCGGCGAGGTCATCGGCAAAAGCATTGGCGAGCTTTCGAAGGGCTTTCGCCAGCGTGTCGGTCTTGCACAGGCACTGATTCACGAGCCGCCCGTGCTGATCCTCGATGAGCCGATGAGCGGCCTCGACCCGAACCAGGCCTCTGAGATTCGGGAGTTGATTCGGGAGATCGGTCGAGAGCGTACGATCA
>CAMYMX010000022.1 GCA_947259605.1 uncultured Polyangiaceae bacterium
CCGTAGGGCCCGTGTCGGTTTTGGTTACACCGCCCGCCCACCCCCACCCGTAATCCTCCCTGGCGCGGCGGTCGCTTTGCTCCGCCTTGCCGGCGCTTCGCGCCGGGCTTCGCCCTGCGGGCTCGCGCTGCCGCCTGCTGTCTTAGGGGGGGTGTTTCGGTGCCGCTCTTATCCACAAATGAATATGAATGGAGGGGCGCGGAAAAAGACGCGATATGGGGCGGAGTCGACGTGTGAGTGACAATCGGCAAGACAGCAACCACCGCCGATTGGCGCGAGCTCCGAGGGGCGGCTTGCGTGGCCTCAGGCTCCCAGCCCCTCCGGCCACCTTTGCAAGCCGCCCCGTTCGACGCAGCCCCGTGTCGCGCCTTTTTCCGCGCCCCGTCAGCGCCAGCGTCAGCGGGCTAGCGGCTTTCGGGGATGGCTTGGGCTTTGGGCATCGAGGCGCCTCGTGCCACGAAGGCGCTCAGCTGCTGGGTAATGTAGTCGACGACTTCGCAGTCGGCCTCGGTGAACATGCCGCGGATGGAGCTGTTGGCAAGTTGCAGGACGCCGAACATGCGGCCTCGGTGGACGAGCGGGCGGTACAAGAGGGCGCGCACGTCGAGGCCCGGGACGCCGTCGATGTTTTCGTCGAAGCGCGGATCGGCGGCGGCATCGGCAAGCACCAGTACGGCGTGCTCGCCGAGCTCGCTTGCTGCGGCCAGGAGACCCGAAGCGCAGGGAAGGCCCTGTCCATGTCTCGCGTTGGCGCCGGTTCCCCGCGCGGCGACGACTCGGAATTGATCGGTGTTGATGTCGAGGAGGAACGCAGCGGTAGCCTCCGACGGGACCAGCTCTTCGAGAAGGTGGACCGCGAACTCCAAGGCCTCGGCGCGGTTCTTCATGAAGAGCAGGTCATGGCAGGCCTCAAACGCAGTCGCGAGTCGGTCCTCGGTCGGGGGTGGGGCCACGCTGCTGACCCTCGGCGCCTCGGAATGGCGGGTCTCATCCTCGAGCGGGAACTCGATGTCGATGCTCTCGTTCCAATCTTTCCACTCGACGCGCACGACCGGAGGGTGGTTTGGCTCGCGTTTCCAGATGTGATCGAAGAGCTCGATTCGCACGAACTTCGCGCTGCGCTCCTGGGCAAGCTCGTCTTGCACGTCGCGCAGCAGCTTGGTGGCGAGCTTTTCCCCCGTTCCGGTTTCGAAGGGCACTGGTATGGCGTACATGCGCTCGCGGAAATGAATCGGGCTCGAGCTCGTGGGGTTCTCGTCTCTGGAGGCCAGAAGGATCAGCTTGCTTTCGACCGTCGCCGGTGGTGGGCTGGTTGGCTGTGGCGCGCTGGCTCGGCGAACCCGGATGGGCTCGGGCGCGGCGGACGGAGTCGGCTTCGGCGAAGGTTGGAATGCGGCTTTGGGCTGGAGTGGAATCGGATCCCCCGAGCCTGGGCGACGGCGATTGGCTGCGGAGGCTGCTGCATCCGCAACAGTCGGTGTCGCGCTCGGCGATTCGGCCGGAAGGACCTGATAACGCCGGCGTTGACGCGCGTCTTGGATGGTGACGGTCCCGTTTGGGTTCACGTTGCAGCTCGCCCCGGCGGGGACGCCACCCGACTCGCCGATCAAAGCGCGGCCCTGCTGTAGCGCACCGGGCCAGGTCGGCGCCTGAAGGGTCCCCAAGAACAGCGGCTCCGATCCGCCGAGCTCGCTGATTTCGACTTTCCAGTACTTCGTAGCCACGTGGTCCCTTGTGCGCCGCACATGATACCCGGGATCGCGGGCAAAGTCCTATCTCCGGCTAGCGCAGTGAGGGTGGCCAGTGTAGGTACGGCCCGTGTGGATTCTCGTGATCGGTCGTGAGGGCCTCGAAGAGCGCGAGGGGAGCGCGGTGGCTTGCCTTCACGAGCTGGGCTGCGAGATCCAAACCGCTAACTTCTGGGATCGCTTGGATACCGAGGAGCTGGTCAAAAACCCGCCCACCGTGGTCATCATCGAAGCGGGCGACGAGGGGGATGCCGGCCGCGCCGCGCTGGTTCGGGTCCGAGCGGCCGAGCCGTTCCAAGAGGTGCCGGTCATCATCGGCGTCACGCTCAACGCGGTTTCGCGCCTCGATGCAGGCGACGGCTTCGATGATTTCGCCCTGATGCCGTATGTCCCGGCGGAGCTCTACATGCGGATTCGTCGCGTCGAGTGGAGCCGAAGTGAGTTTGCACAGCAAGAGCGGATCAAGATGGGGCCGCTCTGCATCGATCTGGCGGCCCACGAGGTCACGGTCGACGGCCGGAATCGCCAGCTTACCCATCAAGAGTTCGCGCTCCTGAGCTTTCTTTGTCAGAACCGCGGCCGAGTGTTCTCCCGGCGACAGCTCCTCGAGCGGGTTTGGGGCGTCGACTACTACGGAAGCAGCCGCACCGTCGACATTCACGTTCGTCGTCTTCGAATGAAGTTGGGCCACACCGTCAACAACCTCGAGACGGTTCGTGGCGCTGGCTACAAGATGAAGGAACCCTGATGCTTCGGCCGCTCGCGATTTCGGCGGGTGACCCGGCCGGCGTCGGACCTGCGGTGACGGCGGCGGCCCTCGCTCGATCTTTAGGTAGCGATCGCGCGCTCGTCTATGGTGATGCCGCGTGGATGGAACGCGCCTTTCAGCGCTACGGCTTCGAGGCGTCGAAACGAATGGAACTGGCTGAGGCGAAGAACCTGAGCCCCGGTGAAGTCGGCCTCGTCCACGTGGCTGATTGGCCGCTCGCGATGGTGCAGGCGAGAGCGCCGACCATCGCCGGAGGCGGCGCACAGCGCGAAGCGCTCGAAAAGGCGTGCGATGCCTGCATTGACGGGACGGCTCGCGCAATCGTGACGGGACCAGTCAGCAAAGAAGCCGTGAGCCTCTCGGGCGTGTCGTTTCGGGGTCAGACGGAGCATCTCGCGCGGCGCGCTGGGGTGAACGTCGAGGGGGTGACGATGATGTTTCTGGGCCCACGCCTCAAGGTTGCCCTGGTCGCGACCCACTGGCCGATTAAGCGCGTGCCGTCGACCGTCACGCGCGCTCACATCGAGCGAACGGTGCGGCACTTGATCGCCGCGCTGTCACGCTGGTCGCCGGACGCGACGCCGTTGCGCATCGAAGTGTCCGGGCTCAATCCACATGCCGGCGAAGGCGGCCTTCTCGGTACCGAGGAAGAGACCATCATCGGACCGACGCTCGACGCGCTTCGAGAGGAAGCCCCATTTTCGAAGGGCGAGGTGGAGCTGATCGGGCCGACACCGGCGGAGGCGGCGTTTCGCAATGCGGCCGATGGTCGCGCCCACGGTGTCGTGGCGATGTTTCACGATCAGGCGACGATTCCTTCGAAGCTCCTCGACTGGGGCGAAGCGGTGAATGTGACCTGGGGCCTGCCGTTCGTGCGCACGAGCGTCGACCACGGCGTCGCGTATGATGCAGCCGCGGCGGGCCACGCGTCGGAGAGCGGCATGATCGCCGCCGTCCAGGCTGCGCAACGCCTGACCGGCGAGCCGCAGGGATGACGGCAGACATCGTCATTCGAGGAGCCCGCGAACACAACCTGAAAGACATCACGCTGCGCCTCCCGAAGGGGCGGCTGACGGTGGTGACGGGACCGAGTGGAAGCGGCAAGTCGAGCCTGGTCTTCGACACGCTCTACGCCGAAGGCCAGCGCAGGTATGTCGAGTCGCTCAGCGGGCACGCACGACGCGTGCTCACCAAGCTCAAGCGCCCGAACGTCGGCGTCATCGAAGGCCTCTGCCCGGCGATCGCGGTGCGCGAGCGCGCTCCTTCGCGTAACCCTCGGTCGACGGTGGGCACGCGGACCGAGGTCAACGACTACATGCGCGTGCTCTTCGCCACGATCGGGGAGGTGCACTGCCCTGTCTGCGGCGAACGACTCACGGCGCACTCGGTCGCGCAGGTCGTGCAGGAGGCCTCGCGTCTTCCGGAGGGCACGCGCTTCGCCGTCCAGGCCCCGATCGTACAGGCGGGCGCCGCGGTTCCTAAAGAGCTTGGCGCCGACTTGCGCAGCAAGGGCTTCGTTCGCCTGCGCGTCGACGATGCTCTGGTCGATTTGGAGGACCTCGGGACGCTCCCTGCCGGGGTGTCGGTCGACGTGGTCATCGACCGCCTCTCGGTCCGAGACGGGGTCGGATCTCGCCTGGCCGAAGCCGTCGAGCTCGCTTATCAACTGAGCGGCGGCGTGGTCGAGCTCCGCGAGAAGGAAGGCAAACGGCATCGGTTCTCCGAACACTACGCGTGCTTCGAAGGCCATGCGTCGATTCCACGTGTGACTCCGCAGCTCTTTTCGTTCAACACGCCGCTTGGCGCCTGCGCAAGCTGTGACGGCCTCGGCCTGACGCGGAAGTTCACCGTCGAGCTGGCGGTGACCGACCCGAGCCTTTCGTTGAGGCGCGGCGCGGTGACCGCCTGGGGGAAACCAAGCCTCGTGTACTACCGATCGATGCTGGAGAAGATCGGCGCGGCGGGTGTCGATCTCGACGAGCCTTTCGAGAAGCTCGACCAGAAGCAGCGCCGCATTGCGCGCGATGGCGGCGCCGGGTTCGAGGGCATTTTGCCAGGCCTCGAACGGCGAGCCCGCGAATACGCGCGTCGCAATCTTGCCGAGGGTGGGGATGAAGAGCGTGTTCTGGAGTTCCTCGACGAGGAGCTTGGCCAGTTCGCTCGCATGGAGACCTGCCCTACGTGTGACGGTTCGCGCCTAAACCAGAACGCGCGCTCGGTACGTATCGAAGGCCGAGCGATAGACGAGCTGAGTGCGCTCGGGCTGAGCGACCTTCAGCGCTGGCTCGATGGCGTCGAAGTTTCGCCACAGCGCGAGGCGGCGGTACGACCCTTGCTCCGGTCGGTCGGAGACCGGCTCGCGTTCCTTCAGCGCGTCGGCCTTGGATACCTCAGCCTCGACCGAAGCGCGGGGAGCCTGTCGGCAGGCGAATCCCAGCGCGTCCACCTGGCGACGCAGCTCGGCTCTCGTTTGTCCGGTGTGCTTTATGTGCTCGACGAGCCGACCGCAGGCCTTCACCCCGCCGATGCCGCGCAGCTCTTGGGGACGCTACGCGATCTTCGTGACCTCGGGAACACCTTGGTGGTGGTCGAGCACGACGAGCAAACGATGCGCGCCGCCGAGCACATGGTCGAGATGGGGCCCGGTGCGGGGGAGCTTGGGGGTGAGCTGGTCGCCGAAGGTAGCGTCGCCGAGATCATCGCGAACGAGAGCTCCCTGACCGGCGCCTATCTGTCGGGGCGCCGGACCGTCGAAGTGCCTACGCAGCGGCGGACCGGCATAGGCTCGCTTTCCGTCCGGGTCGCATCGCTCCACACCCTGCGTGACGTTCGCGCGGAGTTCCCGCTACATGCCTTTTGCTGTGTCACGGGGGTGAGCGGAAGCGGCAAGAGCTCGCTGATCGTCGATGCGCTGCTGCCCGCGGCTCGGGCGAAGCTCGGACTCAGCGCGGACGTTCCCCCGGGCGTGTCGGTCGAAGGAGGCCAGGGGCTCGAGCGGGTGTCATTCGTCGATTCCACACCGATCGGACGGAGCGGCCGCTCCAACCCGGCGACGTATCTCGGTTTGCTCGGGCCGCTGCGAGAGCTCTTCGCAGGTCTCCGTGAAGCGCGTGCGCGGGGCTATCGCGCCGGGCGATTCAGCTTCAACGTCAAGGGCGGCCGCTGCGAGGCGTGTAAGGGCGAAGGCGTCCAGCGAATCGCGATGCAGCTGCTGCCTGATGCAGAAGTCGAGTGCGAAGTCTGCGGCGGCAGCCGATACAACGAGGAGACGCTGCAGATTCGGTATCGCGGCTTGAACATCGCGGAGGTGCTCTCGCTCCCGGTTGAAGAGGCGCACACCCTCTTCGAAGCGGTGCCGGCGGTGCGTTCGCGCCTCGAAGCCCTGCGCCGCGTCGGCCTCGGATACCTGGAGCTCGGCCGGCGCTCGACCACCCTGAGTAGCGGCGAGGCCCAGCGCATCAAGCTTGCCCGCGACCTCGCCCAGCCCGCCCGCAAGCCCACGCTCTACATCTTCGACGAGCCGACGCGAGGCCTGCACTTCGTCGACGTCGAGCAGCTGATCGGCATCCTCCACCAGCTCGTCGAAAGCGGCCACACCGTCATCGCCGTCGAGCACCAGCTCGATGTGATTCGGAACGCGGACTTCGTGCTCGACCTCGGGCCGGGATCGGGACCGGACGGGGGGAGGGTGGTTGCCTCGGGGACGCCGGAGGAGGTTAGGGGGAGTGGGTCGATGACTGGGGGGTTTGTTTAGGACGTGGCCGTAGGGCCGTGTCAGTGCCAGCTTTGCGTTGACGGCTTAGCCGCTGGCGTTCAGCGATCGACTGAAGGCGTCGCCAACGGTCACGCAGGCTTCTCGGACTTCGAGCTCGCCGCCGACGAGGATGGCCAAGGGGTTGACCTCGACGGATTCGATCTGCGCGCGCCACTGATGGACGAAGGCGGCCAGGCGCATCAGGACGTCCCCGATGGCGCTGACGGCTTGGGTTCGCTCTTGTGGGGTGCCGGAGAGGAGCAGCGAGCTTCCTCGGAGTCGGAGCAAGACGCGTTCGAGCGCCTTGGCGGTTGCGGGGAGAACGGTTTGGGTCGTATCGCCCGATGCACGGCCGTGGGGATCGGCAAAGCCGATCTCCGCCAAGACCGGGCCTGCGGCGAGGGGCTCCATGCGAACGCGAAGCAGGGTGCGCGCCATCGTCGAGGCGCTTACGGTGACGCCGAGCAGCCTTGCGTCGCGCGATCGGTTTTTGGCCATGGCCATGATTTGGCGAAACGCGTCGCGCGCTTGGCCGGCCGAGTACACCTCGGCCGCCAGGTCCGGGTGGTCCCAGAGTCGGAGATCGGGTGACGCCAGGGCGACACGAACCGGGAAACCGATGCGCGCGGCTTCAGACGCTGCACGCGAAGGCGTGGCGCAGAGCTCTTCGAGGGGCAGGGGAACGTCGTACGGACCGAGGGCTGCCTTGCTGGCGGGATCGGAGAGCGCGCGTTTCGGTCCTAGGATCACGTCGAGCACGGCATCGGCTTCGACGCCCTGGACCACCGGGACCTTGGGACGGGAGGGGTCTTGCGATGCGCGCAGCGCCCGGAGCGCAGCTGCGACGTCCCGGGGGTAGCCAATCGGCATACGCGGCCCGCCGTCGGCTTCGTGGGCGATGAGTCCGTCGTCGATGCGAACGAACCTTCCGTCGCTCCGGTGACCCACGCTTTCACCGAGCCGGACGCGATCGACCGCCGGGAGCTCTTTGGTCGTGGCCGCCCAGGGGCGTTCGGTCCCCAGCTCGAGCAAAGCAGCGACGGCGACCAGGGGTCCGGTTTCGTCGACGGCGGGCAGGCCCAGGTCGTGAAGGAGGTCCAGCGGCTGAGGGCCGATGACCGCCACGGGGATCCTTTGCTTCCGAGCCCGCATCGCCTCGGCCAGCCGGACGACAGCGTCGGCGCTCAACGGCGTCTCCATGGCGACTCCTGCGAGACCGCCGCCGTTCAAGGCGTCAATCGCGGCTTCCCAGGGCCGCTCGTGGACCTCCGGCTCTAGCGACAGACCAATCCGCCCGGCGCCGCGCGCCACCTCGACTGCCAGCTCCGGGCAATCACAGAACATGCTCCACGCTTTTGGCATTGCCGCGAGTCGAAGGATAACGCCGGCGCGCGATCGCGCCCACTTCCTCGAATCCGAACCTTACTCGAAATTCCCCTGCGTAGTCTTGTGGGTCGATCCCAAACATCGGATCAGCTCTAGCTTTGTGGTGACGCGAGCTTGACGCCTCTAACAGCACGGTGATAATCCGGGCTCGGTCGGTCTAACCCCCCTTGTCAAAAGGGGGAAACAGCCGGTGGGGGTCATTCTGAGGAGAGTCGCGACATGCGTCTGAAGCTGATTGCGGGCAACCTCGTGATCGTACTGCTGGTTGGCCTGGGGTCGTACCTGGTGGTGCGGACCCAGCTGCGTTCGGAGCTCTCGAGGCGGCTCGAGGACAGTATCGGCGACGATTCGGAGCTTTTCGCGAGGTCGTGGCGGGCCGATGGGGCACGCCTGGCCGAAGGGGTCGGGAACCGCGCTACCAGCAACTCGGTTCGGAACGTCTTCACGGCGCTCGGCGAAGCCAACCAAAGGCGGCGGGCCTTCGAGGCCGCACAGGAAGTTTCCAAGTGGTTCCAGGATCCGGCGCGCGGTCGGGGCGAGCGGCCGCACATCGTAGCGGTGATCGACGAGACCGGCCGGGTCATCGCCCGGGACACCGACCGCAATCGAATGTACGGCGACCCGCTGCTCAGCAGCGTTCCGGTGCTACGCCGCGTATTGCAGCGCGGCGCTTCGAAGTACGGGGTTTGGGCGTACCAGGACAAGCTTCTTCAGGTGGGCGTCGCTGCCGTGCGCAACGACCAAGGTGGCGTCGTCGGCGCCCTGCTGGTCGGATACGACCTATCCAACGGCTTTGCGAAGCAGGAAGCGCGTTTGATCGGACACGACCTGCTCTTCGTCATGGGCGAGCGCATCTACAGCACGTCGACCGCGGTCGATGTCCGAGATGCGCTGCAAGACGCCTTGTACTCGCCGCCGCTCGACAACGGGACCCTGGCTGCGCTGCAGGGCAAACCGACGCTGCCCTGGATGACGACGCTTTCTGGTGACGAATACGTCGGCATCACCGCGGCGCTGCCGATGGCGCGCGGAGTCGAGGCCGCGTACGTCATTTTGGCCGATCATGCCAAGCACACCGCGCTGGCCGGCGTCGCGAACATGATCCTCTGGCTCACGCTGCTGGGGATCGCCGGCGTTGCGATTTATGGCTACATCATCGCCAACAGCTTGATGGATCCGATCGAGCAGATGGAGGACGACATTCTCGCGGTCATCAATGGCCGCGGTGATGTTCGGCTCGATGTGGACACACCTGAGCTCGGCGGCCTCTCGTATCGGGTGAACCAAATGATCAATTTGTTCACCGGTGTCGCCGAGGAAGATGAAGAAGGGCGGGCGGTGACGAGCAGCGGCGGATGGGAGTCGGTGAGCGCCTCCAACTCGGGATCCGCGTCGGGACCGAGCGCGCGCAGCCGCGTCACAGCCGACGACCCGGAGGCCTCCGCCCTCGCTGCGGTTCCGGAAGGTCAGTACTACGCGCAGCTCTACAAGGACTACGTCGCCGCGAAGCAGGCGGTGGGGGAGGACGTTTCGAGCATTTCCGAAACGCGTTTCATCGAGCGGATCAAAGGCAACGCTGCGCACCTGATCAAGAAGCACGAAGCGCAAATGGTGCGCTTCAAGGTCGAGACCATCGGCAACCAGGTCAATCTGAAGCCGGTGGTCATCTACTAGGCCTGCGCGTCGGCGTTGGGGACCGCTCTCGTTGCACCGCGGGCCCGTTCGGCCTAGTTGTTGTCGCGTCATGGGGCTTTTCGATGTCTTCAAAGGTGGTGGCGGCGGGCTCAGCAAGCACGTCGCGCGCGTGGCGAACAAGCGCGCTCAGAAGCACGAGCGCTGGGAGTCGATTCAAGTGCTCGCGAGCGACGGCTCGGACGAGGCCATTCGCGCGCTGCTGGCCCGGTTCGCCATTCGAGTCGACCCCAGCATCACCGATGGCGAAGAAAAGAACGCGGCGTTCCTAGGTGTCGTCCAGAACGGGGAAGCAGCGCTCGGCCCGGTGCGTGATTTCCTCGCGTCGTCCGAGACCCTGGCCTGGCCGATGAAGATTCTACGGGAGCTGCAGAGCGAGGAAGAAGTCACGACGACACTGCTCGAGCTGCTCTCGAAGATGGACATCGAATACGAGCGTGACCCTCAGAAAAAGATCGACGTCATCGCCAGCTTCGAGGAATGCAAAGACCCGCGCATCGTCGAGGCGGTGATCCGCTTTCTCGAAGACATGAACGAGACGGTCCGCTTCCACGCCGCCGGCGCAATCCTGGCCCAGGACGAAGCCGACGCGGCCCTCGAACCGATGACGAAAGCGTTTCTGGCCGAAGAAAGCGTGCGCGTGAGAATGCGCATGCTCGACGGCTACATCGACCGCGGCTGGAAGCTGGCCGACGTGAAGGAAGATGCCGCGAAGAAAATGCCCCCCGGCTACTCGCTAGGTAAGAAGGGCGAGGTTCGAAAGAAGTAGAGCCGGGGCGCGGAAAAAAGCGCGACGCGGGAGTTCAGCGGACGGGGCGGCTGCCGCGGGTGTTTGGGGGATCAGGTCTTGGGTGGGTTAGCGGGTACGGCTTGTTTGCACCGCCCCGCCCACCCCCACCCGTAATCCTCCCTGGCGCGGCATTCGCTTCGCTTTGCCTTGCCGGCGCATTCGCGCCGGGCTTCGCCCTTCGGGCTCTCGCTGCCGCCTGCCGTTGGGAGCCTGGTTAGCTCTGTCTCCGTATGGAGGGACGCGTTTTTTCCGCGTCCCGATGGCGCGCTCAGTCGGTAGTCTTCGTCTTCGGCGGGAGTACGAAGATGAGGCCGAAGGTGAACATGTTGTTGAACTGCCGTATGCGGTCGTTGCTGTCGATCTGGCCGTCCTTGTTGTTGTCGGTGCCGCCGGTGTTGTACTTGAATGGGATGCCCCGCCACCGCAGGGCGATCCCCAGGAAGTCATGGAAGAAGGCGTTGAACGAGATACCAAAGGACGGCGCGATCGCTGTGCGCTTGGAGCGCGCCAGCTGGCTTTCGAGGCACCCGGTATCCATGGCGTTGCCCGCGATTTCGCAGAAGGCGACGTCGCTCGGAGAGGGGCGGCCGATGGCATCGGCTCGTTCTTCAACTCCGACGAACGCTGCGCCCACGAAGAAGTCCAGGTCCGCGTCGAAGAAGACCTTTTGGAACATCGCTAGCTTGCCGCGGAAGGGCATGAAGTGGAGCTCGACGCCGGACCACCAGTTGATGCGGCCGATCTGCTGAGGAAAGTTGTCCTTCTCCGGCAAGTCCAACCGGTTGGCGTTCGTGGTGAAGCCCTTCGACTGAATTTCTTTGGTCAGATTCATGTCGAGCTGGCCGACGGAGTACCCGCCCCAGCCGCCGATGCCAAACCAATCCACGAAGTGGAATCGCGCTTCGCCGCCAACGATGAGCGACCGAGCGTATTCATCGCCAATCGTGAACGCGAAAAAGGGCTCGACGTGTAGACGCATGGCGCGCCAGAGACGGAGCTTTTTCACGGAAGTCGCGCCCGCAAGAGGCCCGCTCACCTGCACGTCTTGCGCACTTGCCGTGCCGGCGCCTTCACGCAGGCCGTCGCCCAGGACCAGGCAGAGCGCTAGCGCTAGCAAGATGCCGATTCGCAAAAGCGTCTTTGGTACGAGCTTCATCATTTCGGTAGCCGGTACTCGAACTTAATCGGTAGGAAGAGGGTGAATCCGATCTGGATGGATGTGTTCGCGACGAAGCTCGAGCCAGGCTGAAGCCAGGTCGACGGATCGCCTGCGCCGACTGGACCGGGCAGTTGGCTTTCCGGAGTGATGTTCTCGAACTGATCGGGCCACATGTAGGCTCGGAACTCCGTGAAGAAGGTGAGATAACGTGTCAGGAAGATCCGCAGGCCGGCGCCAACGTTGAACGCGACATTGGTCTGCCAGTCGAAGACGCGTGGCGGGTCTGTTGCGACGCCAAACACCGTAATTGGTTTTGTGCGCATGAAGCCGACGCCGCCGATCAGATACGCGTCCCATTGGAAGATCTTCTTGCGGACCTTGAACTTCCCGTAGAACGGCACGTAGGTGAAGTTGACCCATGCCCCTGTCTGCCAGTCGTTGATCGGAACGCCCAGCCGGGATTGGTTCTGGATTCGCTCGACGAGGTCCGTGCCGCGCTCGAGCGGGTTCGTTCCCCAGTCGTACCAGATGAAGTTGGCCCCGACCGCCAGGACGTTGGTGAACCAATAATTGTACGCGAGCCCCAGCCCATAGTGCTTTAAGTAGGGGTCGTTCAGGGTGAACGCGACCGACGGCGCCAGCTCGTGACGCTTCAGGCGAAGCGCGTAGATCTGCTGGACCGCGTAGATCTCTTCGGCGATCTCTTCGCGCTGAGGCGCGGGTTCGGTCGGCCCCGAATCAGCGTCGTCGCCGGCAGCGAGCTCCTCGATGAGATCGCCTTGGCGCTCGGAATCCTTGGCCGGCTCGGCGTCCTCCTCATCGACCTCGTCGAGGGAGAACTCCATCTGGGCCTGGACCACCGTCGGAAACGCCGTCAGAAGCGCTGCCATCAGCAGCGCAATCCCCCCCAATTCTCGCATCGGCCTTTGGCCTTCCCCCCTGAGCACCCCGGCCCCCACCGTGGCAACTCTCTGAAATCACGTAGCAACTGTCCGTTTGTGTTCGGACGCCAAGACTATATCACGGTGAATATCGCACTACCAAATCCGCTAGCCATTTTCGTTGGATTTCCGCCCCGACGCACGCGGCTAGGCCAGGCTCTGGGCCTCCTCGGCGGGCTCGAGCGCCTCCGGGGACTCGAAAAGCGCCTCGACGAAGGCCCCCGTGGCGAACGGCTTGAGGTCCTCAACCTTCTCGCCGACCCCGATGAACTCGATCGGAATCTGGTGCTGGTCGACGATCCCGAGGATCACACCGCCCTTGGCGGTGCCGTCGAGCTTGGTGAGGACGATGCCGCTCACAGGGAGCGCTTCCTTGAACAGTTGAGCCTGTTGAATCGCGTTTTGGCCCGTGGTGGCGTCGAGGACGAGCAAGACGTGATCCGCCGGGCGGCCCAGGGCTTTTTCGACGGTGCGCCCGAGCTTCTTCAGCTCATCCATGAGCGGGACCTTCGTGTGGAGGCGACCGGCCGTGTCGGCGATCACGAGATCGATGCCACGGTCCTTTGCGTTTTGAATCGCATCGAAGATCACCGAACCGGGATCGGCGCGGTCCTTGCCTTTGACGACTTCGCAGCCGACGCGCCGGCCCCAAACCTCGAGTTGTGTGACGGCGGCAGCGCGGAAGGTGTCACCGGCGGCAAGGAGCAAGCTCTTGCCTTGTCGGTCGAATCGACTCGCGAGCTTGCCGATGGTGGTCGTCTTGCCTACGCCGTTGACGCCGACGACCAAGATCACCGTAGGCGTTCCACCGAGCGAAAGCCCTTGGCCGCTCGTTGCCAAGATGCTCCGAGCCTCTTCTCGAATCGCGTCCCAGGCATCGTCTGCCGAAGAGAGCAGGCCGCCGTTCATCTGCGTGCGCAGCGCTTCAAGCACGCGCTCCGTCGTGTGTACCCCGACGTCGGCGGTGATCAGCACCTCCTCCACCTCGTCGAGAATCGAGGTGTCGAGCTCGCGGCCGCGACGGAACACGCCCGCCAGCCGTGAAATCAGATTGCCCCGGGTCGACTCGAGCCCAGTGCGAAACGCTCCGAGATCAGCCGGCGGCGCGGGCGGAGGCGTGACGCGCGCCTCACGGACCGGGGCTGGGGCAGCCGGGGCCTCGGGTGGGCCGGTCAGGAGATCTTCGATTTGGAGGGGAAGGGTCGATTCGGGCTGGGGTTTACCGAGCTCGTCGAGCCGAGTCCTCGACTGGTCGCCTTCGAGCGCCTCGGTTGTCGGCGTCGTCGTCGGCTCCTCGGAAAGCGCGCGCTTCTTTCGCCCGCGCACGAACCCAATGATGATGCCAAGCAGGATCAACCCAAGGACCGCCGCAAGCGCCGCGAGCGTGGTTGGGTTGTTCAAATCTAGTTGTAGTGACTCCATGCGACCTCTGTCAGCCCCCGGATGGCCGTTGCGACCGCCGCAATATAGAGACGCGGACACGGGGCAGTCAACGCGGCTGCACAGACGAATCGGTTGCCCTGCCGCTTCTCCAGCTGTGATACTGAAAATGTAGGGGAAGGGCGGGAGCTGTTGAGGGGGCACATGGGCCGGTGGCATCTTTGGCAAGCGCTCGCGCTGGCCTCGCTCCTTTTGACGAGCACGGCCGCGGCCAACGGCCGTGACGACTACCTCGTTCGCTTGCTTCGTGAATCTCCAGCCTTTCGTGTGCGCGCGCAGGCCGCCTTGTCGCTCGGGCAATTGGAGCCGACCCGCCCTTCATTGGAAGCCCTCGAACGCGCGGTGCGGGACAAGCATCCGGCAGTACGGGTATCGGCGATCTCGTCTCTACGGAGATTGGAGTCGAAGGAATCGCTTCCGGTGATCGAGAGGGCGATACGAGATGGGAACAAATCTGTGCGCCGGGCGGCGGTCGAAGCCGCGGCGGCGCTGAGCGCCGTGGGAGAGCGCGAGCGCGGGCCAGGCCGGACCGAGTACCTGGTCTCGGTTGGGATGCCTGGCGCCAAAGCGGAGCGGGTTTCCCGTCAGATGCTCTTCGATACACGGATCTATTTGTCTGAGCAGCTGCTGACGCTCCGCGGGATCGAGCTCGCTCCGGACGACTTGACGCCCGCAGACGCGAAGCGGGAGGTCGTCCAGCGGAGGCTGAGCGGGTATCATCTGGAAAGCTCGATCGTCACCTTGGAGCCCACGAGCGGCGGCGTGCGGGCGGTGGTTTCCATCATCGTGCTTTCGTACCCCGGGCGGGACATGCGCGGCATGTTGCGCGGCGCAGCGACCGCGTCGGGCCGTTACAGCGATCAGAGCGCCAAGCTGGCGGTACACGGCGCCTTCGTCAGCGCCCTCCGCCGCCTGCCCGGCTTGCTCGAGGCGACGAAATCGAAAGGAAGCCTTTGACCGGCGAAGAACGATGGGCGTAGGAAGTGAGAAACGCGATGGGCGATAAGAAACAACGCAAGATGCGAAACTACCTGCTCGATCGGCGCTTTCAGCTGAAGTACACGGGCATGGTGCTGCTCGTCACGGTGTCGGTCGCCAGCGGGCTCGGCTTGATGGCGTACCGCTTCTCGCAGCGCCAAACCGAAGCGCTGACGGCGCAGATCGCGGCGCAGCCCGATCTCGACGCCGAAACGGCGAATGACCTCGAGCGGTTTGCCAAACAGGAGGATCAAAAGATTCGGAATGCGATCATCGTCGGTGTGCTGATTCTCACGCTGGTGCTCGGACTCACCGGGATCATCGTCACCCACCGGGTCGTCGGGCCGACCTACCGCATGAGGCGGCTTTTCGCGCATGTGGGCGAGGGCCGCCTCGAGATCAATACCGGCATTCGAAGAGGCGATGAGCTGCAAGAGCTTTATCACTCGTTCGCCGAGATGGTGGAGTCGCTGCGCGACCAGCGATCCGAAGAGATCGAGCAGCTGGAAGACACCTTGATCAAGATGGAAGCGGCCGGCGTCCAGTCGGCCTACATCACGGAGCTTCGCGCGGTTATCGATCGGATTCGGAAGACGGTCGATTAGCGATCGGGGCGCGGCGGAACGCGACGCGGGGGTACGACGGACGGGGCGCCTTGCAAAGGTGGCCGGAGGGGCTTGGGGCCTGAGGCCACGCAAGCCGCCCCTCGGAGCTCGCGCCAATCGGGGGTGGTTGCTGTCTTGCCGATTGTCACTCACACGCCGCCGAACCCCCACATCGCGTTCCGCCGCGCCCCTCCAAACGGAGACAGGACCACCAAC